>NZ_JBJPHS010000007.1:0-127645 GCF_052939495.1 Phormidesmis sp. 146-12
CCCGATTTCGTGAATCTTAGGGGGGTCGGTCTGCCACTCTCTTAAGATACAAGGGAGGGCAGTTTGCGGCATCTTATGTTTAATTAGGTCTGTCTACTTATTGGTACTGATCTATGAACTACTGACTTGCCTCTGATCTGTCAGGGCTGACGCTACCCGACCACACCCAGCTACCCAAATCAGACGGCATCTTTGTAAAAAATTTTCAAGAACATCCACAGAGCGTCTTACTCACCGATGCTAGATGACAAACCGATCGCCCGATTTGAGCCAGGTCGATCATGCAATGGTTTCTGAGCTTATTGCAAATCAATCCCAATTAGGTCAAGATACTTTTGAGGTTTGCGCCTTTCTTATCGGAGTATCTGGATCACCATGACGATCGCACTTTCTAGTCAGACTTATGACGCTTTGTTTGAGGAAATGCTGGAGCAGATGCGCTATCCCGATCCTGAAGATGAGGCAGATGTGATTATTCCGTTTCCGTCTGAACTGGGGCGAGGGCTATCTCGAATCATTGACCTACGAGAAGGAATCGGATTGGTCATGGACTATTATGAACCCTTAAATGGTTTTGCAGTCTCCTGGGAAGAAGTTCACGAGCCTGATTATCTAAGAGTTGGGTTTCATTTATCAGGCGTTCATCACAGTCTTGAAGTTACCGTTTGTCCGGGAGAGTACTCTTTGATCGGTCGAGGTGCATCGTCTAAAGGATCATTTGAATCTGCTGCGGAACCGTTGAGAGAAATTGCTTTTTCGATTTCGATCGAGGAAATTCGATCGTTCTTCGGTCAGCTACCTGCTGGATTACAACCATTGATTGGATCACCAGATCAGTTGTCGTTTGTTCAGGGATATCGATCAACTCCCGCAATGGAGATTGCCTTACAGCAAATTTGGCAATGTCCCTATCATGGGGTGATGAAGCAACGGTATCTCGAAACGAAAATCTGGGAGTTGCTGTTGCTGTCGGTTGAGCCATTGTTAGAAGAGTCGCCTTTACTATCGCTTGAGCAGTTACCAGGAAATCTGAAGTCGGAACAGGTCGATCGCATTTATGCTGCAAGAAAAATTCTGTTGCAGCGATTAGAGAATCCGCCTTCGATCGCTGAATTGGCGCGATTGGTGGGACTCAACGATCGAATTTTGAAGGAAGGGTTCCGGGCTTGTTTTGGCACGACTGTGTTTAATTACTTGCACCACTACCGATTGGAGCAGGCACAGCAGTTGCTATTGACGGGCGATCTGAAGAGTGAAGAAGTGATGCAGCGGGTGGGCTTTACCAGTCGGAGCTATTTTGCAGCAGCGTTTCGTAAAAAGTTTGGCATAAATCCAGGAGAATATAGCCGTCAACAGCGACACAGACGATAGGTCGGGCGTGAGCTTGAAAAAAAGTACGTCTATCGACCAAAAAAAGTACGTCTATCGACCAAAAAGGGCTTCCAATCTCAATTGCATCTCCAGTATTGTCTATTGATAACGATTCCTAAGTACTGGTGTGATGATGATGAGTGTGTGGCTACGATCGCTTTTCGTTTCTGGCGCGTTTGTTCTGGTTGGGGCACTGTCCGCAATGGCAACAGAGCCGACGGTTTCTCGGCTGCAAGACCGTCCGAAAGCGGCGACAACCGTAAAGGAATGGATGGCGCAAACGGAGGCACAGCAGGCGCAGTTGGTGCGGGTGACGGGGGTGAAGGTGAATCCAACGCCGCAGGGATTGGAGATTGTGCTGGAGACGGAAAATGGGCAGGCGTTGCAGGCGACACAACAGGCGGAGGGCGATACGCTGATTTTGACGGTTCCGAATGCGGTATTGGCGTTGAGCAGTGGGCAGGCGTTTGAAGTTCAGAAGCCAGGGGAGGGAATCGATCGCATTGCCGTGACGCAAGCGGATGCGACGACGATTCGGGTGAGCATTACGGGACTGAAGGATTTACCGAGTGCTGAGATTGTGGCGGGACAGGGGTTAGTGTTGGCAGTGACCCCAGAGGAAGAAGTTGAAGAAGAGATTACGGTGACGGGGGAAGGAGCGCGAGGCTATCGAGTGCCGAATGCGAGTACGGCGACGAGGACGGATACGCCGATTCGGGATATTCCGCAGTCGATTCAGGTTGTGCCGCAGAAGGTGTTGCGCGATCGTAGAATACGATCGATTGGAGAAGGAATAGAGACTGTGAGTGGCGTAGTTGAAGCTGGCAAGTACTTCAACGGCACGAACGACTCCATAAGCATTCGCGGCTTTACAGTTTCCCGAACTCTCCGAAATGGATTCCCTGAGAACGCTGGTAATTCGCCCGTTAGTACTATCCCCGCAATTGTCCTTGATCGGTTAGAGATTCTGAAAGGTCCATCCTCAGTAGTGTCGGGTGCGATAGAACCGGGTGGGATTATTAACTATGTCACTAAGCAGCCTTTGCGCGATCCTTCCTACAAGATTGGCTTTGAGGCAGGGAGTTTTGGACGGTATCAGCCTAGTATTGATCTATCAGGTCCGCTGACAGCCGATAAAAATGCCCTTTACCGCCTCATTGCTGCCTACGAACGTCGAGAGAGTATCCAAAAATTCGGCAACTCCGAAATTACGTCATTCGCGCCTTCAATTTCATTTAAGCTGGGCGATCGGACAGATCTAGATTTGTACTTCGAGTACAGCAGGTACTATGCTAATCCCTTCATATCTGGGGTTCCAGTTTTTGACGATGGCAGTTTGCCTGAACGCAGTGTGTACCCTGGTTATCCCGGTTTTAATGAAATCGATGCGAGTGATAGAAGGGCTGGTTATTCATTAACCCACAGCTTTAATGAAAATTTGCAGATCCGCAACAATTTTGCTTTTACTAATACATTCTACAAAAGAAGACAAGGCTACGTAGACTCAGTTGTGGACAATCGTTTTCTCCGATTTGGTACTTTTGATGCCGATGAGAGCTATTACAACTACTATGCCGGAGTTGACTTACTCAGCAAGTTTAGGACTGGGTCTGTTTCCCACAACGTTTTGATAGGCTTGGATTTCAACTACTACACGACTAAGGGTGTCAGTGCTGGTAATTTCGATCCAACCGTTATCCCCTTTTTAGATATCCGCAACCCCAACTACAATGCTTTGACAGCAAAACCAGAGGTTTCTGCATCTCCTACAAATGTAACTGATAGAAAATCCTATGGACTCTATATTCAAGATCAGATCACCTTTAGTGATCAATGGAAATTACTGATCGGCGGACGCTATGACTGGATATCTGATGATACAGGATCGATTAGTCTGGATGATGTCAGGACTACTTCTGTGCAAAATGATGCAGCCTTCAGCCCTCGCATTGGCTTAGTTTATCAGCCCAGTAAAACTGTTTCACTTTATGCCAGCTATACCCAGTCGTTCAATCCAGCGATCGGACGCAATCCAGATGATCGCCCGTTTGAGCCAACTAAGGGAACGCAATACGAAGCTGGAGTTAAGACTGATTTTTTCAATGGTAGGCTTTCGGCAACTTTAGCAGCTTATAACATTACAAAGACAAATGTGCTGACTCCTGATCCTGATCCTAGCTTGGCGGTGCAGGGCTTCCAAGTGCAAGTTGGGGAACAACGCAGTCGCGGGATTGAGCTAGATGTCGCGGGCGAAATTTTACCGGGTTGGAGGATCATCGCTTCCTATGCGTATACTGATGCAACTGTCACTACCGATAATTCTAGTCCTAGTAAAGTTGGTAACCGCCTTGCAAATGTGCCGCAAAATCAAGCTAGTTTGTGGACGACCTACGAAATTCAAAAGGGGAATGCGAAAGGATTGGGATTTGGCTTCGGGCTGTTTTATGTGGGCGATCGTGAAGGTGATTTAGAAAACACATTTTCACTAGGGGACTATTTACGGACTGATGCGGCAGTCTACTACCGTCGCAATGGATTTAATGCTGCGATCAACATCCGTAATCTCTTTAACGTGAACTATATTAGTTCGTCTGCCTACAAGTTATATGTCGATCGAGGAGAACCGTTTACCGTTGTTGGCTCGATCGGTTGGGAATTTTGAGAAGATGTTTACCAGTTGACGTTAGGTAAGCAATTGCCATGATCGATCAGTTTGCGGAGAGTCTACGAAACTTGATAGGGAAAAAGCAAATCTGCTACCTATTTCAGTTGTTCCTACTGATGGCTTTCTCTACCTTTCTACTTGCCGCCTGTCAACATTCATCAGTACAAGAGCAATCTGCTCAAGTAAAACTACCTGACTGTCAAGTTGTTCAACACAAATTAGGGGAAACCTGTGTTCCAAAGCAACCACAGCGCATCATTGCCCTAGGAATTTCTTGGACGCTTGATCCAGTTTTGGCACTGGGTCTAAAACCAATTGCAACAAATACTTATAATTATGGAGAAGGAAGCTATTTTCCTGGACTTTCGGATGCGGAAGTTGCAGGAATTGAGATTATTGGATCTGAGAATCAGCCCTCTTTAGAACGAGTTTTAGGATTGAAGCCAGATTTAGTCATTGCCCTTGATCTTGATCCGCGACTTTACAATCCAATCTCCACGATCGCGCCAACAGTAGTCCGAGAATTTGAAAAAATCAAGTTCTCTTTCAAAGATAACTTTCGCTCGATCGCTCAACTGCTAGATCGCGAGGCAGAAGCAGAAAAAATTCTCGATCGCTATGAAGAAAAAGTCAGCAGATTACAAAGACGCTTAGAAAGTCAGCCCCAAAAACCAGAAGTTTCGGTCATTTATCATGTAGGAGGACAGTTTCAAGCACCAGCAAGTGAGGCGATTTGTTTTCAGGTGCTAAACGATCTCAATGTCCCCATCAAATCTGTATTTCTGAACCAAACTGAATACTTGCCGATCAGTATCGAAGTCATTTCTGAATATGATGCTGATATCTTATTTATTGTTGATTTCGATAACAAGCCATCATCTTACTTTTTGCAGAATCCTTTGATTGCATCATTAAAATCTGCCAAAAACCAGCAGGCTTATGCTGTTGGAGCGGATACATGGTTTCCGTATGGTCCTCTGGGAGTCGATAAACTACTAGATGAGCTTTCCAGTTATCTACTTATCTACTAAAGGATAGCAAGAACTGATTTCGCTGATAGTCGATCGTTAAGTTGTGAAGTGCGCGCTGCTCCGCAGATACCGCCAGGGTCGCGCTTTGATGGTCGATCGCTCGATGATGAACTGCGATCGCTTGATGATTTCTCAAGAGGTCGCGCTGCTATGCAGATACCGCAAGGGTCGCTTATCCCTCTGGCGATCGCTCCTTCAACCAAGCTTCTAAATCAGCCACACTGGTGAAATCTAACAACGCCTCGCCCAAGTCTTCTAGCATCGGTAGAAACAAAGTTAAAAGGCGCGACCCTAGCGGTATCTGCGGAGCAGCGCGCAGTTCCTCCGAAAGTTCCCGTCTCAGTTGTCGGGCGAGAAGACGGGTTACAAATGCGATCGCCTCTTCTTCCCGAACGATCGAGTTCCAAACTCCAAATTTCGAGTTCTGAAGTGGAACGATCGTGTTCTGAGATGCAAACTTCGTGTTCTGAAGGAGAACGATCGCACTTTAAGTCAGAACGATCGCTCCATCTAATTCGGCTACCTTAGTTTGAGCAATGCCATGAACTAATCGATTGCACGAACCCGTTGAGTCTTGAACATTGGGCTTCCCCCGCTTTGGGGCAATTCATCCCCTGATTCAGCAACGCCGGAATTAGAAGTAGAACTGCGATCGCGCTACTCCGTCCGATCCTGTTTCGATCGTTCCAAGTACCAGCATGAGAATAATGCGTCCCATTGTTATGTTCTCTAAATTGAATGATGTTAGCGATCGTGCTTAAAACTCCGCTCCCAGACTTCCAGTTGTTCTGGTGTCAAAATTTGAGCCATTGCTTTGAGATAATCCACAATTGCATCTCCGAGAAGCAAGCCTCCCACAATGTCCAAGACCATCTTTGGCAAAATCGCCATGACGAGGAACCTGAGAATAAATACGATCGGTGCGGCTCGAAACTCTGGCTCAATTCTGGCTTTTAGTTGCTCATTGGCTTGCTGATATTGAGCTTCTTGCTCAGGACTCAACGGCACCCCCGCATCCTCATACATTTGTCGAATCTCCTCCCAGCTTTGAACTTCCATTGTCCAATCTGATCGAGAATCATCCGGTTGCATTGCTGGTTCTCCTGAGTGGGTGTGCAATTAGAAAACAAGAGGTTTATACCCAATCAATTTGTGAATGCTACAGATCCTTTGCCCCTAGATCCCCCATTCTGAGGAACTTTGAGAATCCGAGACTTCTTTGACTTGAAGTCCCCTACAAGTGGCGGATTTAGGTTGCTCTCCAAGATCTGTAGCACTCAAAGATCAATTTGGTATTAGCCTTGCGAACTTGCTCAAACTGTCGAGGCGTGAGATTTGTACCTCTAAATTCATTGTTCAGATTGCGCTTCTCAACGGCTGGATCGCTTTCGTGATCAATGACAGGCAACACTTCCCAACTTGCTTTATCGATCGAGTCAACCAAGGCATCTTTTGGAGACTGAGCAACCGTCACACTTACCAATCCAACCAAGATTGCAGTACTAGCAACAACAGTCATCAACAATCGTCTCATTGTTTTCCTCACGTTAATTGATGTCCTTGAACTAAGGAAAAACGCCATCTTTTTGCAATTGCTTTTGGAACGATTTTGGCAGACTTTTGATTTTGCAGTGCCGAGGAGAATCGCCTTCATAGCGCCAAGTCAAGATCTTGCCTGTTCGATCGAACTCCACATTAATTTCGCAAAAGTCTCGATCGACGATCGTTCCTCCACCCGTGACAACAGTTTCCTTTTCGCCCCGACGATTGCGAGACTCATTGACATAGGTTGGTTCTTTAGAAAGCTCTTCTCGATCGACAATGTAAGAATAGAGCGTGTTTCCATTCGGCAAAGCAAACGAAGTAGTTGGCGCACCATATTTGCGAACAAACTCATTTACATTGCGACCCACCCAACTGCTCATGGTGGTATTCAATTGTTCTTTTGCCTTGCGATCGTCGCAGCCAACTAAGCTAATACTGGTCGCAAGTAAAAGCACCGGAATCCAAACTTTCATATTCATGGTTGTACTTCCTGACTATCGAAATGCTAAATCTGAACGAAGTTCGAGCGTCAAATCAGCATGGGGTCTGATAGAGATACGTTCTGACTGTTGTTTGCCTAGCGCAAAGCTGCCTGCACCGCCGACTGCCGCTCCGCCGATGACTTCTAGCGCGTCGATTTTACGATCGCCCGTAATGCCTGCCAAAATTGCCGCCGCTGCTGCTCCGATACCTGCACCCGTCAACACCCTGCCGAGTTTTGGATTTTGACGAATCGTTTCTCGATGGCTGACGACCGAAGATTGCGCTGCGATCTCATAGCGTTGTCCGTTCTGTAAAATCAGCGTTCTCGCCACAAATCGACTGCCAGTTCCAGCGGGGCGCAGTTCTCCCTCAATTTGAGCGCCTGCGGGAATCACAATTCGATTGTTGCGAAACACAGGATTGCGAACCGTCAAAGTCAAGGGCATTCCTTCTGAAGCAGCTACAAAAATCTGGTCTTTTTCGTGTTGCACGGAGATACGTGTTCCCGCTGGAACTAAGGTTCTTTGAGTTGTGACGACTCGATCGAACGAAGTCCAATCGCTAACCCGCACTTGAGCATTTGCCGCACTTGGAATACTGACACTGCTCAACATCATTACACTCGTCATCAGCAGCGCTAATTTGCTGTGTCTCATCGGTTTCACCTTGGAAATTTCTAGGTTTGTTGGGAACATTTGACCTTTACCCTGTGCGATCGACTAAAGTCCGCGTCGAGCTTGGGCTACATTGGCTTCTACTCGTGCAGCGCGTGCCGGGTCGAGTGTTTGCCGCGCAACAGTTACAAACCGCTCATACTGTCGTGGCCCTGCTCCTTGTGCAAGTGCATTGAGAGCCGGGAACAATCGCGCATCCTCGGCATCCGTGAGAGGGACGTTTTCGAGTAGACAGCGGCGGAAGACTGACTGAAGAACAACACGGCTCACCGCTTGCTGAATGTTTCTTGATACCTTGCCAGCATTTGCAGTGCCAAACACCGAACAGCCTCGACCCCTCTGAAATTCAGGCTGCAACAACTGTGTCCCACCAGCAGGTTGTGACTCGGTGATCATTTGTGTCCCATTACTGGGGCGGGATGCAGTATTACTTGCCAGCAAAGCAGCCACATGCGCCTCAATGCGTCCTATACGGTTTGCATCCAGAATTCGACGCGCACCAGCGAGGAATGTATCGTACTGCGCCTTAGTTCCAGCATCATTACCGAGATTGTCTCCTATTCCTGCGGTTAGCGCTTTGATCAGGGGATAGATGCGATCCTCTTCTGCCGTTGTGACGGGGACACCTTCCATCACACAGCGTCGCATGATTAGTTCTAGTAGTACTCGAGTCGCGACTTCACGACCCGCAGGCGTTGTCCGACCGGGATCGACGCGCCCAAACTGTCCGCAGCCGCCACCCCCACGGACGAACTCTGGTGCTGGTGTGGTTGCCCCAGTGAGTGGCTTCGCTTGCGCTAGTTGAGCATAGCCCATTGTCACTGCGAGCGTACTAGCGGCAATTAGAGCTTTCATCTGATTCATCGACAACCGAACACGATTCAATCCGTTCATTGCTTTCACCTTCATTAACTTTGTAGTTTGCTTGTTCCTCTCAGAACAAATCAAATCTACGAGTTAGCAAGGGTTATTTGCATGAGGCTAGAGTCCTGATTTTCTGATAGGTCTGGAGTCCTAGATGAATTAAGAGATAGGGCTGTAGTCCCAAGCGTAAATTGAGCAGAATGTGATACAAGAAAGCAACTTCTCCATACCGCGTCCTCATGTTCAGCAAACTTTCTATCATCAAATCCTGGTTACATTTACAGCCCCATCCGTTTCGATTGTTGTTGTATTTAGAATGGATTCTACTAGGGATTTCGACCTTCAAAATCTTTGGATTTCCAGCCTGGATGCAGCCCGCCCTGTGGGATGGTAAAACGCACACCTGGGGCAAGCCCTCCTTCTGGAATGGGTCAGAATACTTTGTGCAAATTAGCCTTAAACCCACCGATACAATTACGATTTTGAGTCTCTTACTGGCGTTTGGATTAATGGGCTTCGGATTGCCAACCACGCGCGTGGGTAAGTGGATTTATACCTCGATCGCATTCATGATCATTGGGACGATCGCAAATATTCAAGGTTGGGGATTAGAAACGCTTTCACCCTTATTGCTGATTGTTCTGTTACGCAGTTGTCTGATGTTTCAGAAGCGCGATCGTTGGATCATGGCAGTCTTGATGTGGTGCATTTATCCAATCACCCTATTTCCTTTTCTGCTGGTTTGGATTATTCTACATCCTGCCATCCGGTCTAAAGGTGAATGGACATCCTTTGACTGGCTTACATTCTTACCCAACGGCGGCGCTCGTCTCAATGCAGAATTTAGTGCAGAACAAGTTAGCAAGTTCTTTGACTATCTACAGGATTTTATTCTGTTCTTCTTAACAGATAGCTTGCTTTCATTTGGGTTGATTCTATTATTTGTTCTCCTTTTAGTTGGTTCAGTCGTCAATGAGCGGAACGGACGACGCAAACTTGCACAGGCACACGAACAGCTTTATCAATATTCAATTCAAATTGAAGACCAGGCAACATTACAAGAACGCACCCGCATTGCTCGTGACATTCACGATTCTCTAGGTCATCTGTTGACGACTCAGAATGTGTTGCTACAAAATGCGGCTCTCTCACTACAGTCAAATTCTGATGAGGCAAAAACGTTTCTCGATCAAAGCCGACAAATTTCTTCAGATGCGCTGAGAGAACTGCGACAATCGATCGCACTGCTCCGTTCTGATCCGCTAGAAGGTCGATCGCTGAGTGATGCCATTGCCACACTTACCCAAAACTTTCAGCTTGCAACAGGGTTATATCCAACGGTTCGCCTGGAGACACAAGTAGCCTTACCGACCAGAATACAAGTTGCAGTCTACCGGATCATCGAAGAAGCTCTAACCAACATCCAGAAATATAGCAATGCCACTCAGGTTAACATTCAAATTAAACTAGAATTAACTGAAAAAACTTTTCATCTTTCTCTGCAAATCGAGGATGATGGGCGAGGGTTCCAAGTTGAGCAAAATGCAACCGGATTTGGGCTACGAGGAATGCAAGAACGCGCCGAAAGTCCAGGCGGAACCTTCCAGATCATCAGTGCTCCGGGCGCAGGTTGCAAAGTCTGTGTAACCATTCCACTCCCTCAAGTGATTTTATGATTCGCCTGCTTCTAGTCGAAGATCAAACGCTACTCCGTCAGGGACTCAGACGTTTGTTAGAGGCGCAATCAGATCTACAGGTGATTGGAGAAGCAGAAAACGGGCAACAAGCGATCGAGCAAGCCGCGCAGCTTCAACCCGATTTGGTCTTAATGGATGTGCAAATGCCTGTAATGGATGGCGTTGCCGCGACTCAAATGATTTGCGATCGCAGCCCTCAAATCAAAGTTCTGATTCTCACCACCTTTGACGACGAGCACTATATTCAACAGGCGATGGACTTTGGCGCGATCGGCTATCTCCTCAAAGATACCCCTTCAGATGAACTTGCCGATGCCATCCGTTCTGCTCACAGAGGCTACACCCAGCTCGGCCCCGGACTGTTTCAGAAAGTGTTTTCTCAGCGGGTCGCCTCCCCAAATTCAGTCAGTTCGTCAAAAATTGAATTAGCAGAATTATCCCCTAGAGAACGGGAAGTACTGAGCCTGATTGCCACAGGTGCCAACAACCGCGAAATTGCTGAAATTCTCTGCATTACTGAGAAGACGGTGAAAAACCATGTCTCCAGCATTTTGAGTCGGCTAAATCTGCGCGATCGCACTCAAATCGCCGTCTTTGCCCATTCCTTTCTCACCCCAAAGTTGTCTGAGAATTCTGAATCTGTCAGAAAATAAAAGCTCTCGGCTCCCAACCTCACGCAATTAATCCCTACAAAATAGGCAGAGTGCAAGAAAAGTTGCAGGCGGCAAACAAGCTTGACTCACTTAAAAACCGCTAACCCAGGCAAGGCTGTAGTTTTCTTTATATCCTCGTATGTAATTCACGCAAGCTTTACAGCTATTTTTACTTCTGTCAGGTAAAAGTAAAATGTCAGGGTTACTGAGAAATCCCTCAATTGGATTGAAAGATTACTGATTTTCAGCTTAAAGTTGCGAATGAGAGGGAATTCTAGATAAAAGTGCTGTAGATATCCAGGGTGTTCGATATCTTTGTCTACTCGCCCTTTCTTTTAGACACATGATGCTCTAGATATGGGTGTCAAAATTTACGACAGCCCATCCATTCGAGGAGTCCCAAAAGCCTGATCGCTGATTTAGACTTGGTAGAAATTGGTACATCTAGTCTCTGGTCATCGTGCCAAAATCATCCTAGATTAAACGTGAAACGCATTCCAAGCTCCGCAAGATCTGAGCCGATCGATCGCCCAATGGCTGGCCGCAAGTTTTAACCCGCCCCGATCGCCACTGGCTCAAGGAATCCTTTAGCTTCTCACTGAAAACCGTTATGACTGCATCTCCTCATCTGCCCAACCGCCACGTTGGTGATCTTCTCAAAGACACCTTCGTCACCAGCAAATCTTCTCTCACCAGTGAACGGGTGCCCCTCAATCATGTCGTGATGGATGTGATCCCACATGGGGAGCCGCCTAATGTGGGTCGGGCAGAGTTTGTAGTTGCACCGTCTCTTGCAGAGTCTGCTCTCGTCTCGACTCAGACCACTTCACTACCCGCCAAAGGTCGGTTTGCCTCTTTTCTGGCTCCCCTGACGCAGACCAGATTTAAAGAAGTCGTCAAAGAGGTTGAGCAAAAGCTGCAAATCGTGAATCAGACCCTCTCAATGCTGGACATGCAAGGGTTTGAAACCATTCTCGAAGAGATGCTCAACTCGATCACCTCCAAAACAGGAGAATTGCTCAACGCCGATCGCACAACGATTTATCTATTGGATGAGGAAAAGAACGAGCTTTACACCACGACCGCAGAAGGAGAAGAGGGACGCAGCATTGAGATTCGCTTTCCGATCGACCAGGGGATCGCGGGCGAAGTGGCAACCTTTAAACGAGCCGTCTACAACCCCTTCGATTTTTTCAACGATCCGCGATCGACTCAAGCCAAAATTCAGTATCAAAAGACGGGATATCGAACCTTTACGATGCTGACCCTGCCTTTACTCAATGACCAAGAAGAGCTAGTCGCCGTTGTGCAATTGGTCAACAAATTAAAACCAGGCTGCGATCGTCACGCTCCCATTGATGAGCAGATTGATCTCAATGGCTTTACTGACTACGATGAGCAGGTTTTTGAAGATTTTGCGCCGTCGATTCGGCTGATTTTAGAATCCTCTCGATCGTTCTACATTGCCACTCAAAAGCAACGGGCCGCCAATGCTCTGATCAAAGCGACCCAATCTTTGAGCCAGAGCAGCCTCGACCTCGACGACACCCTCAAGCGCGTGATGGACGAGGCCAAAAAACTGATGAACGCCGATCGCAGTACCCTCTGGCTGATCGATCGCGAACGGGATGAAGTCTGGACTCGCGTCACCCTAGCGGACGGCACCTTGAGAGAATTGCGATTACCGATCGGATTGGGCAGCTTTGTCGGGCAAGTGGCCGCGTCGGGCGAAGTGCTCAATATTTCCTTTGACCTCTACGAACACGACGGCGCAGAAACCGCCAAGCAAACCGATCAAGCGACGGGCTATCGTACCTGTAGTCTGCTCTGTATGCCCGTTCACAACTCAGACGGTGAACTGATCGGGGTGACTCAACTGGTCAACAAGCAGAGACAGGGCGACTACCCTTCCTACGATCCTGCTAACTGGCCCCAGGCTCCCGAATGCTGGAGAGCGAGTTTTAACCGCAGTGATCAAGATTTTATGGCCACCTTCAACATTCAGGCCGGGGTCGCATTGCAAAACGCCAAACTCTTTGAAACTGTCAAACAGCAAGAGCAGATGCAGCGTGATATCTTGCGATCGCTCTCCAACGGTGTGATCTCAACAGATAAAGAAGGCTTCATTATTGCCGCTAACGAAAGTGCGAAAAAACTTTTGGGACTGGATGGGTTGGCGGCGATCGAAGGTCGTCTGATCACGGATCTGATTCGCATTGAGACGGGTGATTTTTGTCGCTGGTTCAAAATGTCGCTAGACGCGCAAAATCGTGAGCAGTACTATCCCGATCAGACGCTGCAATCGGTCGTCGGCGAAGAACAGCACAGCATTAATTTGTCGATCAACACGATCGCCGCGGCCAATGACAACCAAAAAGTGTCCGGTGCGCTAGTGGTGATGGATGACATCAGTGACGAAAAGCGGCTCAAAAGTACGATGTACCGCTATATGACCCAGGAACTGGCAGAGCAGCTATTAGAAAATCCAGATGCCGCCAAGATGGGAGGCGATCGCAAAGAAGTGTCTGTCCTGTTCTCCGACATTCGCAGCTATACAACCCTGACAGAAACGCTGGCCGCCGAAGAAGTCGTGGAAATGCTCAACCAATATTTTGAGTCGATGGTGGATGCGGTCTTTGCTCACAAAGGTATTCTTGACAAGTACATCGGCGACGCGATCATGGCGGTTTTTGGCTCACCGTTGCCGCTGGATGATCATCAGTGGATGGCAGTCAAAACGGCAGTAGAGATGCGAGAACGACTGGAACTCTTTAACGAAAGACGCGAAGCCGAAAATCAGAAAGCGATCAAAATTGGTATTGGCATCAATTCAGATACCGTGATCAGCGGCAATATTGGCTGTAGCAAGCGGATGGAGTTTACGGCGATCGGCGATGGGGTTAATCTGGGTGCCCGACTCGAAGGCGCAACCAAACTCTATGGCACCGATATTGTCATTAGTGAAAGTACGTATCGACCCTGTGCCGATCGGGTTTGGGCGAGAGAGCTTGATTTCATCAAAGTCAAAGGCAAAAATCAGCCCGTCGCCGTCTACGAACTGGTAGGGCTGCGCGATCAATCGATCCCTGCCCAAAAACAGCAGGCGATCGAGCATTACCACAAAGCGAGAGAGCATTATCTAAAGCGCAAGTTTGCTCTGGCAGTGGGTGAGTTTGCCCAGGTTTTGGAGATTGACAGCCACGATCGAGCCTCATCTTTGCACATGATTCGCTGTCAACATTGGCTGACCAATCCCCCGCCTGACGACTGGGATGGAGCCTGGGCGCTCACCGAAAAATAGCCTGAATTTTCTTCACAGTTAAAAAAGCCAATCCTATCTTTGAGCAGAAGCAATTAGCCCAATCAGGTAATGGGCAGTCAGGCTGAGAAAAGTTAAACTGCTGCTAGTAAAGCTTGATTCGGCCAGTCTGGTAAGTTCCACAGAAAGTTAACCCAGGAAGTTGAGTCGCCCTGGATTTGAAATGGTTTCACCATCATTTTTCATAATGTCTCACTCAAATCACGCTGATAGCCTTCATTTCTCTCAGAATGACTTTAAGCCAGACTCTCGTCAGTCTGGTCTTGAATTAAACCATTTGCCAAATCTCGAAACACTCATTCCTCAAAATCTTAGTCCTAACAAACGGGCCATTATTGAGCGATTGATTGCGCTACATCAAGCAGAAAGCGCTAATTAAATGTGAATTCGAGTATTCACTTCGGTTATGGAGTCGAGTTGTCCCTAAATCTCCCATGAATCTTGTCTAAAAGTGCGTCAGCATGGGGGGATCGGCGACAGAAGGGCGGAACATCGAATCAAAAAACATTGTTGAATTGACGCTAATTAAATGTGAATTCGATGGATTGCTTCACTCCGATTGTCCATCTGGGAACGCCCCCTACATCCCCCACAAGTGAGGGACTTTGAGCCGGAGTAATTGTTTTGAAGTCCCCCAGAATGGGAGGTTGGGGGGCAGAAGCGGTTGACAACGCAGCGAAAAATCTTCATCGAACCGACGCTAATTAAAGCTACCTGCCAGCACCCCCGATTTGATTTTGTAAATTTACGATCAGGTATTTAGAGAAATCCGTAAATTCCCTGACCTGTCTTGCGAAATCATTCTGGAATAGTCTGTAGTCCTCTTTGAGTGCAATGCCCGTTCCCCCGCATGGTCTCAGATAGGCAGGCTAAAACAATGATGACCAAAGAGCAGTCCCTTCAGATTCTTCAAGAACTAATTGTTAATGTCGAGAAAGCCGATACAGATGACTTTTTCGACCTCGCCCATATTGCTGGACTCAACCCGCTAAAAGATTTTTCTGAGGCGAATTTGAGCGGCGTTGATTTACGCTCTAAGAATATGTCTCATGCTGATCTAATTGGTGCCAATCTAGTCGGTGCCAACCTGATCAACACCAATTTGACCGAGGCGAACCTGATCAGCGCCAATCTGACCAACGCAACCCTGATCAGCGCCATTCTCACAGGAGCAAAACTAATCAGCGCCAACTTGACGGCCGCCGTTTTGATGAGTGCAGCATTAGATAATGCCAATTTGATCGAGGTGACTCTGGTCAGCGCTAATCTCAGTCAGGCAGACATTCGGCGGACAACTCTACTAGGAGCCAGACTAGAGGGCGCAAATTTGAGCGGGGCAAACCTGAATCATTCTGACCTGCGTCGAGTGAGCCTGATGGATGCTGACTTGAGGGGTGCCAGCTTGTATGGAACTGACCTCAGCAGTGCCGATTTGAGAAACTCAATCCTTGCAGATGCCGATTTCACAGGCACTAAAGTTGAAAGAACTCGATTTAGTCAAGTCTCAGAACTGTCGAAGGAAATGAGGCGTGACTTGAAGCAGCGGGGGGCGATTTTTGGGGGATGAGGGAGAACTTCGATGATCTGTTCCCCCTTTGGGGGTAATCTGCTTCGTGAGGAGAGATGAGGGATGAGTTAGGGTTTGATCCTTTAGCCATCCCAATTCTCTACTGAGCGCCATCAGACCTGCGAAGACCCTAGATCCGAGACTCTCACTCGCTCTGTTTAAAGTTCAAAGTCTAAAGTCTGACAAGACACGATCGGCTATCAAGTCGGGTTAACAACGGCGGCAGGGCCCAGTAGCGAGAGGTAGGGTTCGATGAAGCAGCGATCGGCTGCCGATTGGGCCCCTTCTACCGTTACGGCCGCTACCTCTTCTTGAAAGCGGGTGTCAAACTCGATGCCTAATCCCAAGGTTTCGTACCAGCCAAAAATTTGAGCAAGCTGAGAATTGGTCTGTTTGCCAAGGGCGTATTGACCCAGCATCTTGTTTTTGGCGGACTGCAATTCTTCTGGGGTCAGGGTTGTCGTGCGGAGGCGATCGACTTCAGTTTGCAAACCTTCTTGAGCGATCGCCGTATTCTCTGGTGCGGTGCCCATGTAGACGACAAATTGGGAGGTGTCGAGGCGGGTGGGGTAGAAGGCAGATACTTCGTAGGCTAGTCCTCGTTTCTCCCTCAACTCGACAAATAGGCGGCTCGACAGTCCGTTGCCTAAGTAGGTGTTTAAGACTTTGAGGGCGGCGTAGTCTGAGGCAGTTGTGGCATCCAAGCTGACCGCAGGGGCAAGATAACCCAGCATGACGATCGACTGTTGCGTTTCCTGGGGCGTGATGGCTTGCTTGGGGGCGGCGACGATCGGCGGCAAATTCAAAGTCGGTAGGGGAACGGAGGGGGCTTGCCAATTGCCCAATACAGACTCGACTTGCGCGATCGCGGCTTCGGAAGTCACTCGTCCTGCAATGCTGATCACAAGATTGTCGGGTCGAAAATAGGTTTGATGATACTGCTGTAAGTCTTGCTGCGTCAGTTTTGCAACGGTTTCCTCGGTGCCCAAGCCCGATCGAGCGTAGGGATGCTGACCATACATGGCTTGACGCAACTGATCCATCGCGATCGTAAAGGGTTGCTCTTGTTGAGAGCGAATGGCTTGCAGGGTGAGCCGCCGTTCTAACTCGACCTCTTCTAAGGGGAAGGTGGGCGATCGCAGCAGTTCTCCCGCCAGCGTTAACATCTGAGCAAAGTCTGAAGAGACAGTTTTTAGGCTCATTAAGAAGTAATCGGAGGTCGAATCTGTATTTAAGCTGGCTCCGATCGTTTCGACCTGTTCGGCAATCTCCAGGGATGAAAACTGCTGGCTGCCTTTGGTGATGACGGATGCGACGAGATGAGACAAACCGGACTGTTGAGGAGATTCCCATCGGCTCCCAGATCGGACAAAGATTCTAGCGGCAATGATGTCAGCCGAGGGATTTTCGACTACTAAAACGACGATGCCATTGTTGAGAACGGTGCGATGGATGGTGCGCTGGGCAAGAGTGGAAGTCACGATCGTAAAAGTCCTGATGAATATTGCTAAATCTAAGGTTTTCAGCCGTCGTTTGACGAGGTTTAAAGAGCTTTCATGACGATCGTGGCATATCGGTAAGGGGACAAATAGCAACTCGCCAACTCCTGCAAGTCTTCGAGGGTGATGGCTTGAATCCGTTGGGGATAGCTGACGGCAACCTCTGCCTGAGCGATCGTGTGGTAGTAGCCATACAGTCCGGCAAGCTGGCTGGGAGTCTCAGTTGAAAAGGCGTAGTCGTTACAGAGCAGGCGTTTGGCGCGGGCAAGCTCTCCTGCGGCGACGGGAGTGGTGATCAGTTCTGAAAGGCGATCGCAAATCAAGGCCTCAACTCGTTCTAGCTGGTCGGGATCAAGCCATGCAGTGATTGTAAAGATCCCGGATTCGCGCTGAAGTGTAAATCCACTGCTGATCCCTTGGACGAGTTGCCGTTCTTCACGCAGTTCTTGAACTAACCGGGACGATCGACTCTCCGCCAGCAAAACTGATAGCACCTCTAGCCCATAGGCATCTTGTAGCGGGTCTCGGTGTTCGGCTTCAGGAAATCGTTGCCAGGGCAAAGTTTCTACATCGGGTCGCAATGGAGGAGTCTTGATCCCCGGAGTCATCCACGCCATCATCAAACGGGCTTGCTCTAGTCGAGGCAGTCTGAGTTCTTGACGACGAATTCCAGTTAGAGGCGGCTCGGCTTCGAGACTGGATTGGGCACAGGTGAGCGGCATTTGGAAGGGATGAAAGGCGCGATCGACTTCCCGAATTGCCTCATCCTGCGAAACGTCTCCTACGATCACCACGGTCATGTTGTCAGGCTGGTAGTGGCTGCGATGAAACTGGCGCATTTCTGCGGGCGATCGCTCCATCAGTTTTTCTTCGGTGCCCAGAATCGATCGTCCGTAAGGATGTCGTTGATAAACACTTTCCATCAAGGCTTCAAAGGCGATGCAGTCTGGATTGTCGTAGGTTTGGCGAATTTCTTCTAACACGACATCGCGCTCTCGATCGAACTCGTCATCAGGGATCGCCGCATTCACCAGCAGATCGCCCAAGTGAGGTAACGTATCGCCCAGATGATGAGCAGCCGTGGTGATGAAATAGTGGGCGTAGTCGTAGCTGGTAGCTGCGTTGGTCATGCCGCCTCGATTTTCGATCGCGTGATCAAAGCTGCCGGGAGGTTGGCGATCGGTGCCCTTAAAAATCATGTGTTCGAGAAAGTGGGCCATGCCTGACCATTCGTCGGGTTCAACGATCGCGCCTGCTTTGACCCAGACATCAACCGCGACGACACCAGAAGGAACGTGTTGGTGAATCAGCGTTAATCCGCCCTCTAGCGTGAGAATGTTGGCTGGAAAGGGGGCTGTCGAGAACTGGGACGATCGGGGTAAGTTCAAGATTATTTTTGGGTGGGGTTGAGGGACAGTCCAAGCTGAGGAGAGGATTGGACAATCAAACAAGTCGGCTAATCATCAAAACTTTACCGACCCATCTACTCATCTTATTCATTCTTTAACCCATTCATCACACGATTTTGCAGCGTCTTTAGGCGTAATCTTGCGGGATTAGTTGTGAGTGTAAAGATTTCTAGACTTTCGTACAAAAATTCCCCTGCTGAGTTCAACAAGGGAAAGCAATTCTGTGAAGTTCACCGCAACGCCGTTTTACCTCAGTTTTTGACCTGGTGCGAGACCAGGTGGGAGCCGATCGCCCGACTTAAAGTTTCCGGATGCAAGTCCGGTCTACTGCCGCCAGACGGATTTAAGTTCCCTAATTGAAAAGCAAGATCATAAAACATTATTGGCAGTCACCAACGCCGCAGTTGAACCTCACTCATTCTAGCGGGAAAGGGGGAGTTTGGGGAGAGGGGGTTGAAGGAGGGATGAGGGATGAGGGATGAGGGATGAGGGATGAGGGATGAAATGTTTTAGGGGCTGTACCAGATGGATTCGATCGTCTTGGAAAGAGCGATTGCGTCTCCTCTCAAATCCTGGGAGGTGTTTAGTAGAACGGTGACGTGTCCTAGTTTTCGGCCGGGGCGCGATTCGGTTTTGCCGTACCAGTGGATGAAGGCGTTGGGAATTTGGGCGAGTTGTTGGCGCTTGGGGAGATAGTCGCTGTGGGAATTTTCGTAGCCTAAAAGATTGACCATGAGAGCGCCTGCACCCTTCATTTTGGGAGTTTCTAGCGGCAATCCGCAGACGGCTCGAAGCTGTTGCTCAAATTGGGAAGGGGCGCAAGCGTCGATCGTATAGTGCCCAGAGTTGTGAGTCCGGGGCGCGATTTCGTTGACTAAAACGTTTCCTTCAGATGTGAGAAATAGCTCAATTCCAAAAATACCGACGACTTGCAGGCTGTCTAAGAGCGTACGAGCGATCGCTTCCACTTCTTGAACAGTGGACGCAGGCAGATCGGCCGGGGCAATGACGCGACGGCAAACTTGATTTTCTTGCTGAGTCTCGACAACGGGATAGACGACGAGTTCTCCCGTGAGCGATCGGGCTGCCATCACGGCCAATTCCCGCTCAAAGGGCACAAATTCTTCAATTAGAAGCGGCTGATCCCCTAGTTTTTTGAGGGTGGCTTCTAGCTCGTCGAAGTTTCTGAGAATGAACGTGCCTTGACCGTCGTAACCGTGGCGGCGCGTTTTGAGAACGATCGGAAACTTAGAAATATTGGCGTTTGAGAAGTCGGAAAATTGAGGGGTGGGAAGGTGACGATCGCGCAAATAGCAGCGCTGATCGTACTTATCCAGGAGCGGTTTGAGAGACTCTAAACTGGGACGAAAGCAAGCCTTTTGAAGCTGAGAGAGTGCCGCTAAATCGACGAATTCGTTTTCAAAAGTGATGACTTCGCACTGTTGAGCGAGTTGAGCGGTGGCGGCGGCGTTCTCGATCGGGGCAAGGATGGTCTGAGCAGCGATCGACACAGCCGGATCGGTCTCTTCGGGAGTTTGAATGATTAACGCAACGCCCAACTTTTTGGCTGCGTCTGCCATCATCCAGGCTAACTGTCCGCCTCCAATCACGCCAACGGTTCGAGCAGGGTTAGCACTTTCTGAGTTCATCGCAACGACATTAACGGCAACCTAAAGATTCTCTCGTATTGACACCCGTTTTGGAATTTGTGCCTTGAGCAACCTGACAAAGTTCTCGAATTTGGGCACCGTCTAAAACAGCGTTGGTGAAGTCGGTTCCGTTAATGTTGATGTCTTTAAAGGTGGAGCGCAACAAAATTGCATCGGTCAAAATCGCATCACTCAAATTCGTGCGAGTAAACTTGACTTGATCCATGAATGCGTTGGTTAAGTCGGCTCCCTGTAAGTCGGTCATCGTCAACACAGAGGCACTTAACACGACCCCTTTCATATCAGCGTTGGCAAAATTGGTGCTTTCGAGATTGGCGTTAGAAAACTCCGCCGATCGCAACGTCTGCCCCGAAAAGTCTTTCCTCGCCAATTCCGCATTGCTGTAAGAAAGGGGTGGCGGATAGTCCAACGCTTGAGCCGGGAGCGAACAGAACCAGAGAATCAGCGCTAACAGAAAGGCAGCCGATCGCCAAAGCATCATAAGATTTCTCGATCGTGAATAAAGTCAGCTTACCTCACGAATGAAACCTTAAATCGACCCCTTGCGGGTAACTCGAAGAGATCGTGCCAAATGCCGAACGAGAACTCAGAAATGCCATCATCTCTCAATCAACCAAACCGTCTTTTCATCTCTCCTCGCGAAGCAGATTACTCCCAAAGGGGGAACAGATCATTGAAGTTCTCCCTCATCCCTTTTTCAACGACAACCCAACGATTCTCTCGTATCAACTCCTGTTTTTGAATTTGTGCCGCTGGCTGATTTGCAAAGCTCTTTGACCTGAAGGGCACTCAAGATTGCACCACTAAAGTCTGCGCCCGTCACGTTGGCATCGCGAAACTCCGTCCGCAGCAGCATAGCGTCGGTGAGAACGGCATCACTCAGATTCACGTTCAGAAGACGAACTTGATCCATCATGACCTGATTGAGATTTGCGCCCTGAAAGTTGGTTTCTCTAAGCGTTGAGGTGCTGAATACCGCTCCTTCAAGATTGCTGTTTGAGAAATTGGCTTTATCGAGATCAGCGCCCGGAAATTCTTCGGTTCGCAAATCTCTGCCTGAGAAATCTTTGTTTCCAGATGCGTCGCTGGCAAAGTCGAGGGATTTACCACTGGCCGCAGTCGAGGCGGCCGCATTTGCGGGAAGCGTCCCATTTAGGCAGAAAAGAACGGCAAGAACGATCGACAAAATCAAAGTTCGCAGCCGAGGCATCAACGGTGTGCAGATCATTGCTGAATGTTAAGAGAGTCCATTCTTAGTTTATGAGGAAGGGGCGCTTTGTTGGTCGCTGTCTTCTGTGTATTCTTGGTCTGCGTATTCCTGGTTTGACTGAGCGACGGAGATCGTCACGGCTCCAGATCCTTCAACTCGAAAGATTTTCTTGGGAATCAAGAGATCAGGGTTTCCACTTCCCAAAATGGCGGACGCTTCTGAGACGCTGGGCGTTTGTGATCTGCTCGCGACAATGGCTGAGGGATTGGGAACGGGAATCGATCGCAGCGCTTCGGCAGAAAAGTAACGCAAAGGGAGATGACGCTGACCGCAAAATTCCAGTAGTCCGGCTTCATTGGATTTGGTGTCGATCGTGGTCAAGGCGGCGATCGCCAACTCAGCTAAATGATTCGCTTGAAAAATCTCTCGAATTGCCTGGTCAATCAGCGCTGAAGAAACGCCCCGCTCACAGCCAACGCCCACCCACAACACTCTGGGATGCCACTGCACTTTGGGTAAACTTGACCCTGGAGCAAACCGCCGCTGAATCGGACTAATCCAAATTCGCGCTTTGGGCGTTGGGGGCTGATCTCGTTGGGTCGCGGTGTATTCAGGAAAGCCAAAATAGAACGAATGATCAGACGGTAATTCAGATTGCCACTGCGTTGAGCCTGCTTCTTGAATGACTTGAATGGGATCTTGGTTGGCGACCCCTGGCGGGTAACTCAAAGCGATTGCTTCCTTCACGCCTTCCCAATCTCCGCTGCCTTTTTGCCAGCCATACAATTCTGCAAATCGGTCGATTTCTAGCATGAGCGATCGTTCCAAATCTTACTTTTTGAAATTAGTACAACGAGAGGCTTGACAAACACTGAAAGGAGGTGTCATATTTCACGCATAGCGAAAGACATAAACGTTAAGCGCAAGGCTTGGGTTTCCGTCTCATGTGCAGCATCTCAAAGTTTCAGGTTAATGTGTAGCTCGTATTTTGGCTCAACATTTATCTAGCTAGAGATTCAGAAGGTCAAAATTTAGATGGATGCTGGTTCAGAATACTGGCTGTACATCAATTTGAAGCTCTGAGATACTGTTTTTGAGACGATAACCATCAAGGTTACTAAGTAATTCGATCGGGTTTCTCTCAGAGGATTCGATTTTGTGCCTGGGTCTCTCTTAGAGAATTCAGGTTGTGCCAAATAGATGTCCGACGCTTCTAACAAAATTATTAGGAGCTTTACGCATGATGAACATGCAAAATTTTGGCAATTCAACTCCCTCTTGCGCTTTGTACTGGGACTGGCAAAACGTCAGATGTACTGACAACGAAGCAGACTATTTGTTGAGTTAGCTGGCTTCGGTTATAGGTAGTGACAAGTAGTTTGAAGGTTATCGGCAAGGATTCAGGTTCAAATCGTCGAAAGTTATTGGTAATACACATTTAAGACTGTTTACAAACACTAAGTTACGAATAATTACGGGATCAGTCTGCGTATGGCAGGTTCATGAATACATACGCTAAAAGAAATAGAGACAATATTGCTGTTGGAGAGTTGTCAGGGCAAAATAGCAGTGCCGTTTTTGAACGATTTCAATAAATCCAAATCAGGAAGCGTGTATATGAATGGCAAACAAATTTTGAGAAGAATCTGTTCAGTTCTTCTAGCTTTCTTGCTGATCGTTTTTACTGTGGAACCTGCTATGGCTGGCTCTACAGTAGAGTTAACCTACCCTAAACCTGACCTTAAATCGTTCCACTCACAAGCTGTTAGCTTAGTGACAGAGAGAAAGAACATAGTGATCCACACGAAGTTCAGTAATTATGATAGTTTCCCAGATGATCTGAAGGATCTAATAGAACAAGATAGAACAGGGAATTTTAGAATCAATCCGGATGCTCAAGCAGTTAACCATGTTGGAAGTATTACCTTTTGGGCAGTTGCATTAGGAGCAACTTGTGGAGTGCTATCATTGCCCTTCGTTGAGTTTGGTGTTAATCCCATACAGACTTCAGCTTCGTGTGCTGGATTAGGGGCTGCTGGAGGGGAAGTTGCTGCTCTCTTCAAAGAATTCGCGAAACATAGCTATATCGTTACTATCAATAGGGGCGACGTATTTCTTAACGTAGTCTACAAGTAAGGACAGACCGTTTATCTGGGCGAGTTTGACTTTTCGTAGATGTTATTGAAGGGTTCTTTATTATGGCAGCAGAGGCGTTACAGGTGAAAAACCTGAGTAAGCGGTTTGGAGAAAAGCAAGCAGTCAATTCCCTAAATCTTTCAATTAGGAGAGGTGAGTGTTATGCCTTGTTAGGACGCAATGGTGCTGGAAAAACTACTACTCTACGTATGCTTGCAGGATTGCTTCAAGCTGATGATGGCGACACATTTATATTAGGAGAAAGTGTCAAACAATCTCCAGCTAAAGCAAAGAAGAATTTAGCTTATGTACCAGATGAGCCACTACTTTACGGTAAGTTGACCCCTCTAGAATACCTAGAGTTTGTTGCAGGTCTTTGGGGAATTCCAGCTAAAAAAGTAGCGGAAACAGCTAATCAATTGCTGGAAAATGTAGGGTTTTCAGGTGATGCCAATCAATTTTGTGAAGTCTTAAATAAAGGTGAAAGGCAAAAGGTTTCTATTGCTGGAGCATTTATTCACGAGCCTAAAGTCGTGATTCTAGACGAACCTCTTTCAGGTCTTGATGTTGTTTCTGTAAAAAAAGTCAAAGATAAACTAAAGCAGTATGTGGACAGTGGCAACACAGTTATTATAACCACTCATATTATGGAAATCGCCGAAAAAATGGCAGAGCGGATTGGGATTATTCACGATGGGCAGCTTATTGCTGAGGGAACCTTCGACGACTTGAAGAGCCAGAGTAACCAAGCGGGTGGCACTTTAGAATCCGTATTACTAGAGCTTACAAAGAATCAAACAGCTAACGAAAATTCCACAAACTAAGAGTAAGATTATGCAGACTGGCACTCTGAGTTGGTTGATTCAGCAGGAACTAAAACTATGGTGGCGCGAAACTGATAAAACCATAAAGTTCGTCATGATGTTCTTGGTACTCGTCGTTATCACTCTAGTAGTTGGTCAGTACTTTTTGCTAATTAGAAGTGAGCAGTTAGCTGTTGAATCCACTACTTCTTCAACGGTATTCTGGTCTACCCTTAGCGCTTGTTTTTTTGCTGGTTTCTATATCTTCACCCAAGCGATAAACCTGAGTATGATCGCAATTTCTCAGCGTGGAGAGCTTAACTTGTTGTTATCATCTCCACTTAATAGCCAGGTGATTTTTGCAAGTCGATTACTTGGTATCGCCTTTAAGCTTTTTTTACAGTGTTGCTTGTTTGTAATTCCTCTAAGCCTTCTAATTTTATTTTTTAGAATTCCCTTATTACTTGGTATTTATCCTACATTGATTAGCTTAACGTTAGCAGTTACTAGCTTTGCAATGCTACTATGCTTAAGTTTGGTTCGATGGTTAGGATTGAGAAAAGCTCAATCATCTGCTCAGTTTCTTAGGTATGCCTTCTTAATCGTATTTTTTCTTGTCCTCTTTCAAATCAATCGATTGTCGAACGCAGTGGCTCCTCATGAAATAATGATGCCGTTTTGGTTGTGGAGGCTATTTGACCATTGGGGTTTGTTAGATACTAGTAGTTGGATATGGTTTCCAGTTCGTGCAGTCTTTTTCGATCCGTCATCTCTTTTCTTCACTATTTTGGCAGGTTTAGGGCTATTTGGAGGAGTAGTTCTAACTATGCATCAGCCTTTTGTACAAGGCTTTCAGCAAGCCATTTCCTACAACTCCCAGAATCAACAGTACTCTCGGAATAAATCTTACAGCACCAGTTTCCACAATACTTTACTACTGAAAGAATGGCGCTTAATGTGGCGGGAAGAGAACTTCGCTTTAGAAGTTCTTTTACTAACTTTTTATTTTGCTATTGCTATACTAGTTGTCCAGCAGGGTGCATATTTTGATTACTTGGGAGATTCTTCTGCAAAATTAATTCCAGTAGCAACAGTCATCAGCGGCACTTTAGTAAATAAGTTTATTCATTTTTGTATCTCAAAAGAAGAGGCTCCTGATTTATTGAAAGCATCACCTTTCAATGGTTTAAGTTTACGAAAATTTAAGATTTTGGCGGCTTTAGTCCCTACCTATTTTCTGCTTGTCCCAATTTCTATTGTTCTAATGATGAACAAAGTTGACTTTCTCGACCTATTAACTATGGTTTTAGGAATAGCCTTATATTCAGTAGTTCTAGGCTTTTGGAGCGCTCACCCTGTCATTACGAATGATCCCTTTAAAGTCCGTAAAGTTCGTCAAAAGGATTTCTTGTTTAGAGTCTTAGAATTAATTCTATTGTTTGTTTGGGCTGCAATCTCTTACACTATTTCTCAAGGGAAATTAGACTGGACTTGCGTTTGTATAACTGTTGCATTGTTGATTGTTATCGTCTTTTACTTGCGAAGTCGTCAAATTGGCACTTCAACTCAGCTATTGTGAACTACATTACCCCTCTTATGTCACTCTAGAGGAAGTAAAACCGCCAAAAAACGATGTAACCCCTTTTCAGTCAGTGTTTTAGCATTCACAACTTGTTTCTATTCCTTCAAAAGAGTGGGAAATGAAGTGCGAATGCTAGATAGGTTGCTAGAGAAGTCTTTCGGCGTTTATAAGCTGATTTGGTTTACCCAGAGTGATTTAAGAGGGTTACAGCAGATTTCTACTTGGTGAAGTACAGTTGAGTTAGCAAAAAACTTCATCCTCTAGAAGTTTCAGCCATTTATTTTGTACTTCATCTATCTGCAAAGTGCTGTATGTCTTCGTTGGGGTTTAAGGTTAGATTGAAGTTGCAGCCAGCTAACAAGTCGTTGGAGCGGCGATTTGGAGGTTTTTCGCTTCGCTCTAGTTTTCTCGTCGCCGCTCAACTTGGTCGTTGGGCAGACATTGTATTTAACCTGAAGAGCAAAAAAGCTTACGCTTACTGGCGGCGTGAAAACGAGCAACGCGAAGAGTTCCTCTACAAAATTGGACTTGAGTGCGTCAACATCCCCTCACGTCAAAAGAACAGTGTGGATGACCAACTGATTCAAGATTGTAGAAGCCAAGCTTTGAATAATCCACAGATTGATGTTGTGATTCTTGTCTCTGGAGATAAAGATTTTGCACCATTAGTTCGTGACCTAAAAGCTAAAGGGAAATGGGTCATCATCATTGCTCAAGGCAACGTTAGTAAGAAACTACGTGAATTAGCTAACGAGTTTCGCTACGTGAGTGAGCTTTTCAAACAAGCTGCTTAATCAGGTAGAAAATCTACTCAAGAGAGAAGGGATTACAATGCACAAACTTCTGACATTTCACAATGAAAACCTGTTGCGTCATGCACTGACCCATCGTTCTTATATCAACGAAAATCCAGGGGAAATGCAGAATGAACGGCTGGAATTTTTGGGAGACGCAATCCTGACTTTCTTGAGTGGAGAATATCTGTATCGTCGCCATCCAGAAATGGGAGAAGACGAAATGACCCGACGACGATCGGCACTCGTTGACGAAAGACAATTAGCCAAATTTGCAATAGAAGTTGGCATCGATTTTAGAATGCGGTTGGGCAGAGGCACGATTCAAGACGGGGGCTATCAAAATCCAAATTTGTTGAGCAGTACCTTTGAGGCAGTTGTCGCTGCTTACTACTTGGATTGCGATCGAGATATTGAAAAAGTTCGCCCTTTGATCGAGCAATTTTTTGACTCAGTTCCTGAAGGAATCGTCGTGTCTCGCTCTAGCGTAGATTCTAAAAATCGACTTCAAGAAGTGGTACAAGCAAACATCAGTTCAACGCCACCTAAATATCACACAGAAAAAGCCGGAGGAATGGATCACAAACCAGAATTTATCTCTAAAGTTTTGGTCGGTGACAAAGTGTATGGAGAAGGCAAAGGCACCAGCAAAAAAGATGCTGAAAAACGAGCAGCCGAAGATGCACTTGCCAAACTCAAAAAACGAGGCTTGATTTGAGCGATCGAGATTAAGACGATCGCTCCTCCAAATCCCTCACAATAAAGAAGCCGCTTTTTGCTTGAGAAATCGCCATGACGCTCAAAGAACTTCAGGCACAGCTACTCTCGCTCAGTCCTTCCGAAAAAGCCGAAGCGATTCAGATCTTGACGCGCAGCCTCAGCAGCAATTGGCGCGGCATCACCAAAACGCCAGGAGTCTGTGGGGCGACGCTTGCATCGAAGGAACGCGCATTCCAGTCTGGGTGCTGGTAGAAGCGAGAAATCTGGGAATCAGCGAAATGGATCTTCTGAAAGACTATCCCACTATCTCTGCAACGGATCTAGCAAACGCCTGGGTCTATGCAGACGCGCATTCTGAGGAGATTGCAGCGACGATTCGAGAAAACGAGGAAGCGTGATTAGTGGCTGACCTCGATGCCGATGAGCAATTTCCTCAACGAGTGGTTGAAGGGCTACGATTTCTACAGCACAACGTACTCACCGTTCAAGAAGCAAACAATCGAGGACTGTCTGACGAGGAAGTTTTGAGCTTTGCCACGATGACTGGAAGAGCCGTTTTGACCCTCAATCCTCGTCACTTGATTCGATTGCATCAGGTGCAACCCGACCATGCTGGGATTGTGATTTGTCGAGACGAGTCCGATCGCGCAAGCATGGCAAATCGAATCAGTGAAGCGACCCCTTGCGGGTAACTCGAAGAGATCGCCCTTTCTGAACCTCTAAATGGCAAGTTAATTCGAGTTAATCGTCCTGGTTAATTGCACAAAAAAATCGCCCTCAAGTTTAAGCACTCAAGAGCGATCGGTCTTCAAGCCAAAATTTACAGATTCAAGGGAGATCTCTCTACATCTTTGCTCACTTGCAGAGCAGGTTTGTCAGCCGCTTGCAGCATCGGCGTTTGTGTCACCGAGTTGTTTGCCAGCGTAAACAGCGGATTGGAGAGAATGCCAGCCACCGTCGTCGCGATCAGCGTCATGATCAAACCGACTTGCAAAGGACGCATCCCCGGCAAATCCCAGCGAATCGCAGGATAGTTTTTCACCGATTCAGACATTTCCTGCGGCTCTTTGACGACCATCATCTTCACCACACGAATGTAGTAGTAGATCGAAATCACACTCGCTACCAAACCCAACAGTACCAACGGATACGCGCCCGCTTGCCAACCTGCCCAAAAGAGATACAGCTTACCAAAGAAGCCAGCCAGAGGCGGAATGCCACCCAGAGACAGGAGACAGACGCTGAGAGCCAACGTCAACAGCGGATCTTTCTGATACAAACCAGAGTATTCGCTGATCTGGTCAGTTCCCGTTCTCAACGTGAAGAGAATAATGCAGGTAAATGCGCCCAAGTTCATGAACAGATAGATCATCAGGTAGAAGATCATGCTGGCATATCCGGCATCGGTGCCAATCACCAGCCCAATCATGACGAAACCTGCTTGACCGATCGACGAATAGGCCAAAAGCCGCTTCATACTCGTTTGCGCCAGAGCGACCACGTTGCCCAACACCATACTCAAGAGAGCGAGAGTTGTCATGACCAGGTGCCACTGCTCCGTCACCAGCGGGAAGGCCGTCACAAGCAGCCGAATCGCCAGCGCAAATCCAGCCGCCTTTGACCCCACCGATAAGAAGGCAACCACGGGAGTCGGTGACCCCTCATACACATCTGGAGTCCACTGGTGAAAGGGAACGGCGGCAATTTTGAAAGCGATGCCCGCGATCGCAAATACCAGCGCAATCACCAGACCGATCGAGTTCTCTAAGCCCGCTGCCCCAATGCTGGTAGAGATGGCACTCAGACGAGTTTCTCCACCCGATAGCCCATACAGCAACGACGCACCATAGAGGAAAATCGCCGAACTCGATGCCCCAATCAGCAGATATTTGAGCGCAGCCTCATTCGATCGCGGGTCACGTTTGGTATAGCCCGTTAACAAATAAGAAGAAATACTGAGCGTTTCGAGCGAGACATAGACCGACACTAGCTCGTCTGAGCCAGAGAGGAACATGCCGCCCAAAACAGCCGTGAGCAAGATGGTGAGAAATTCTGCCAGAGCCGTGCCCGACTGCTCGACATAGCGAATCGACATCAAAATCGTCACAGCCGCCGAGAGCGCAATGATCCCCCGGAAGACCACACTCATGTTGTCGGCGTTAAACTCTCCAAAAAAAGAAATCGGGCTGGTGGAGTCCCAGCGCTGGTAGAGGGCGAAGACGGCGGACAGCAAGCCCCCGATCGCCACATAAGGAGTCCAACGGGCGGAGGCGGTGCGCCCCACAATCAAGTCACCCACGATCACCAACAGAATCGTGACGATGACGATTCCCTCTGGCAAGATCGTTCCCGCGTTTAACTGGGCTGCAAGAGTAGCAAAGTCCATAAAGCTGAGTCCGATTGAGCGGTTAACGAAAATTTAGGAACTCAACGCCTTAAAGACAAGAGAATCCTAAGTTAGTACAGATCTTTTACGGATTTTAACGTGCCCGGTACTCTAGATCCCGTTAATTTCTGCGATCCGTGCTCAAACCGAGATTGGTTCTCTGAGAAGCTGGCATCTAATTGAGTTTATGGATCTCGATGATGCATAGAGAAAGCACAAGGGACAAGAGAACGGTTTATCTTGGGTTGACGACTAGAAATTAAAACTTAACGTTGAGGAGAACCCCTCGTAAAGTTTACGTTTTTTGGAGAGAAAACCTGCGGTTGAGCGAGAAACCCGGCGCAGATAGTAGAGAGATCCGCCAAAAATCTTTGTGGTGAAATCTCCTGGGCTGTGGGTATGGTTATAAGTTAGGAGAGATAGGCTCTTCGATTGTGCGTTTTGTCAATTGTCGAAATCCCCTATAAAAATGGAGATTTAGCAATCTTTTTAGATTTGAGGCACAAAAAGCCTTTAACTTAGTTTCTACACTGGACTTACCAAATCCAAGATTCTGCAATCTATTCAGATTTGGTGTTATTGATGAGATACGTCATCCTGAAATCTCCCTCACTGATTTAACTGATTTAATCGCCTGCCCGATCGCTCTTTTCTCTGGAAGCTAACGAGACTCATGTCAACGCTTGTCATCGTCGAATCCCCCACTAAAGCCCGCACCATTCGCAACTATCTGCCTTCTAGCTATCGGGTAGAAGCGTCGATGGGGCACGTCCGCGATTTGCCTCAGTCTACTAGCGACGTTCCTGCCTCGATCACTGATAAGAAGGTCAGAGAGATGGGCGTGAATGTGGATGCGGACTTTGAGCCGATTTATCTAGTGCCCAAAGACAAAGCCAAAATTGTCAAAACCCTAAAGGATGCCCTTAAGGACGCGACGGAGTTGGTGCTGGCGACTGACGAAGACCGTGAAGGGGAAAGCATTAGCTGGCATCTGTTGCAGCTTCTCAAGCCCAAGGTGCCTGTCAAGCGCATGGTGTTTCACGAGATCACGCAAGAAGCGATCCGAGAAGCGATCAATAATTGTCGAGATATTGACGAAGGACTGGTCAGGGCGCAAGAGACGCGGCGCATCCTCGATCGCTTAGTTGGCTACACGCTTTCTCCCTTGCTCTGGAAGAAAGTTGCTTACGGGCTGTCTGCTGGGCGGGTGCAATCGGTTGCGGTGCGGCTGTTGGTGACTCGTGAACGGCAGCGTCGAGCCTTCCGCAAAGGGGCTTACTGGGATCTCAAAGCGCTGTTGGCGATCGGAGAATCCACCCATTCCGACAAGCCCGACAACCAGTTTGAAGCAAAGCTAACCACGCTGGCGGGACGCAAACTGGCCACAGGTGCCGACTTTGACGAAGCAACCGGACAAGTTGCCGCAGGTCGCAATGTCGTTTTGCTCAACGAAATCGAAGCCAGAGCGCTCCAAGAACGACTGACAGACAAAGCCTGGACGGTTGCGGATCTCGAAGAGCGCCCCGTCACGCGCAAACCTTCCCCGCCCTTCACAACCTCAACGCTGCAACAAGAATCAAACCGCAAGCTCAGTCTCTCGGCTCGTGACACAATGCGGACGGCGCAAAGTTTGTATGAGCAGGGCTACATTACCTACATGAGAACGGATTCAGTACATTTGTCGAGTCAGGCCGTTTCTGCTGCTCGTGAGTGTGTTGAGCAAATGTATGGTGCCAACTATCTCAGTCCTCAGCCACGTCAGTTCACGACCAAGAGCAAAGGCGCACAGGAGGCCCACGAGGCGATTCGTCCGGCAGGTAGTAGTTTCCGCACGCCTCAGCAGACTGGACTGAGTGGGCGAGAGTTTCAACTCTACGATCTGATCTGGAAGCGGACTGTGGCGACTCAAATGGCCGATGCTCGTCAGACCCAGATCTCGGTGCAGATTCAGGTAGAGGATGCTGGATTTCGCGCCAGCGGTAAGCGGATTGACTTTCCGGGCTTCTTTCGAGCATACGTTGAAGGCTCCGATGATCCCAATGCGGCGATCGAGAACCAGGAAATCATTCTCCCCGCCATGCGTGTCGGCGACCATCCCAACTGCCGCAGCCTGGACGCGATCGGCCACGAAACCCAACCCCCCGCCCGCTACACCGAAGCTTCCCTTGTCAAAATGCTCGAAAGTGAAGGCATTGGTCGTCCGAGTACCTACGCCAGCATTATCAGCACGATTATCGATCGCGGCTACGCTCAATTGGTCAGCAATGCGTTGATCCCCACGTTTACCGCCTTTGCTGTCACCTCTTTATTAGAGAAGCATTTCCCCGATCTGGTAGACACTAGCTTCACCGCCAAAATGGAGCGCACGCTGGATGATATTTCGACAGGTGAGGTGCAGTGGCTGCCCTATCTCAAGGAATTTTACCTGGGGGACGATGGATTGGAAACGCAGGTACGCGATCGCGAAAGTCAGATTGATCCCACCGAAGCCCGCACGGTTGAACTAGAACAACTCGCTGCCAAAGTTCGGATTGGTCGCTATGGGGCCTACATCGAAGTCGAGAACGGCGATGGGATGGTCAAAGCTTCCATTCCAAAAGATCTCACTCCCGCTGATCTTGATCCCGAACAGGTCGAAACGCTGCTCCGACAAAAGACAGAAGGCCCGGACAAACTCGGTTTTCATCCTGAGACGGGTGAACCAATCTACGTTCTGATCGGCGCGTATGGCCCTTACGTTCAGCTTGGCGACGCGACGGATGAAAATCCCAAACCCAAACGGGCTTCCTTACCCAAAGGCGTGACCACCGATACCGTCACTTTAGAGCAAGCAGTTGGGCTACTCGCGCTGCCCCGCAACTTGGGAATGCACCCCGACGGCGGCAAGGTTCAGGCAAGCTTGGGACGATTTGGCCCTTACATCGTGCATGACCAGGGCAAAGGCGTGAAGGAATACCGATCGCTCAAAGGGGATGATGATGTGTTGTCGATTAGCTTTGATCGCGCCTTAGCACTCCTAGCCGAACCCAAAGCCACCCGTGGTAAACGAGGCGCAGCCAAACCGTTGCGAGAACTCGGTGCCCACCCTGAAGACAATGAGCCTGTAAACATTTACGACGGGCCCTATGGAGCTTACATCAAGCATGGCAAGGTGAATGCCTCACTGCCAGAAGGTCAGACCGTCGAGGAAATCTCAATGGAGGTGGCGGTAGAAGCGCTCAATGCCAAAGCAGGCACCAAAGGCAAAAAATCTGGCACGACTAAATCAAAAGCCGCTACCTCCAAAACAACCGCATCCAAAAAGACCGCATCCAAAAAGACCGCAGACGACGATTCTGAAGTAGCTGAAAAGAAAACCACCAAGAAGGCAGCTACCAAGTCTACCGCCAAAAAAACAACCACTCGCAAGACTGCCGCAGCCGCCAAAAAAACGACCAGTACAACCCGCAAAAAGCTACAAACGGCTGAAGAGTAGAAGGTTCTGTCGAGGAGCGATCGTTCACATGGTCGTTTCCACTCAAATCGTGGTAAGCGCAAGACGGTTTCTATTTGCACTCTATTTGCAGAATTATGACAAAGCGCGATCGCTCGCCCGTTTGCAAATTCTCAAACACCTTCTGATTGCTCAAGCTCAACGACTCGTCGCTGGTTAGAAAGGTTTGCTAACGCGAAATGATTACTCTGCTGCAAATTGTTTTGCTGGTTCTAATTGCTGGCTCGATCGTCTTCTATGTTGCCTGCGCCCTGGTTGCCTATCAGTTTTTTACCGCTCCTAAATCGCTCACAACTTCCGTCCAAGATGCCGTGTCTCTGATGGTGCCAATCTGTGGTCTAGACGAGGCAGCCTGGGAAAACTGGTCAGCTTTTTGTAAACAAGATTATCCCTGCTATGAAGTGCTGTTTGGGGTGGTCGATTTGGATGATCCGGCTATTCCGATGCTTGAAAAGCTGGTCAACCTGTCTCCCGATCGCGTCCACCTTTTCACCGGACTCACTCCTCGTGGCATCAATCACAAAGACAGCACCCTCAGCTATCTGCTGGAAGAAGCGCAACATGAGGTGATTATCTTTGCAGACAGTGATATTCAGGTTAGACCCGACTACGTTCAGACGGTGACGGCTCCTCTTGCTGATCCAAAAGTGGGGCTTGTTACCTGTGCGTTTGTGGCTCACAATCCCGAATTCTTAGGATCGGCGCTGGCTGCTTTGGGGCGTTGCTGTGATTTTATTCCTAGTGCGCTGGTGGCTCAGAAGCTCGATCGCGGTCTAAAATTTGCCATCGGAGCCACGATCGCCACGCGCAAATCAACGCTGGCAGACTTTGGCGGACTCCATCTCGATCGCATTGGCTCAGACTACAACCTGGGTAAACGGGCCGCTCAAGCGGGATATCAAATCAAGCTCTCTGATTTGCTGCTGGAATCTGACACCGGGCGCGAGAGCATTGATCAACTGTTTCAGCGAGAGTTGCGCTGGTCAAGAACCATTCGCTTTAATCGGGGTGCTATTTACTACACGATCGTCTTTTGTTACGGTGTTGTCTTTTGCATTCCTCTACTTTTGCTGTCAGGGTTTGCAAACTGGGCGATCGCAGTGACTCTCTTTACGTTCGCCGTTCGCTACCTTCAAGCATTCATCGCTGCGTTGAATATGGGTTGTCCGAAGCTGGTGCGCTGGTTTTGGGCGTTGCCTTTGCGGGATAGTTTGAGTTTGGGTGTTTGGGCGATCGGCGCATTTGGGCGAGGCGTATATTGGCGCGGTCGCAAGTTAAAAATTGAAGGTGATGGCATTATTAAGCCCTGGGAGCAGTAGAGCATTCACCTCAAAGCAGATCGCTTTGGAAACTGCCAGTAGCGCTACATTTGCTCCTGCCAATACAGTTCTGCCAATACAGTTGAGCAATGCTGGAGGCTGCTTTGAATCGCTGCTGCTGGATTGTCTGAAGTGGAACGATCGTTCAGCCTACTCACAAAAAAAGATGAACTCTGGGTGGTATATTTGTAGATTATGAAATGATTGTGAAATAAGCACTGATGACTCAACCCGATCGCATTCCTTCTCTGCCAGAAGTGCATCGCACCATCAAGGTTCCCACTCAAGGTAAGTTCTGGCGCAAAATGTTTGCCTATGCGGGCCCAGGATATTTAGTTTCTGTGGGTTACATGGATCCTGGCAACTGGGCCACCGATTTGGCAGGTGGCGCTAAATTTGGCTATACCCTTTTGAGTGTCATCTTGGTTTCTAACTTGATGGCAATCTTGTTGCAAGCACTTTGCGTCAAACTAGGAGTCGCAACCGGACGGGACTTGGCGCAAGCTTGTCGAGACTACTTCAGTCCGCGTGTTAGCTTTTGCTTGTGGATTGTGTGTGAGATTGCAATTTCCGCTTGTGACTTAGCAGAATTAGTTGGAAGTGCGATCGCACTACAACTCTTGTTTGACATTCCACTAGCCGTAGGTGTCTGCATCACTGCTCTAGATATCTTTGTGGTGCTGTTCCTACAAAACAAGGGCTTTCGCTATATTGAAGCGCTAGTAATCGCGGTGATCATCGTGATTGGAGGGTGCTTTATTGCTGAACTAATCTTTGCTCGTCCTGATTTGGCAGGCGTTTTACAAGGTTATCTTCCTCAAGCAAAAGTGGTGCAAAATCCTGAAGCACTCTACATTGCGATCGGGATTTTAGGGGCAACGGTCATGCCACATAACCTTTATCTCCACTCTGCGATCGTTCAAACACGCGATTGGCAAGATACCTCAGAGAAAAAGCATGAAGCCATTAGATTTGGAACTATTGATTCAACCGTTGCGTTGTCAATTGCTTTATTTATCAACTCAGCGATTTTGATTTTGTCTGCTGCTAGCTTTCACTTCTCTGGTTATCAAGACGTGGCAGAAATCCAAGATGCTTACAAGCTTCTATCTCCCCTGCTTGGGGTTGGGACTGCCAGTGTGATTTTCGCGATCGCTTTGCTGGCATCCGGGCAAAACTCTACCTTAACTGCAACGATGGCTGGGCAGATTGTGATGGAAGGATTTCTCCAGATCCGTTTAAAGCCCTGGCTGCGTCGTTTACTGACTCGCCTGGTTGCGATCGTTCCAGCCCTTGTGACAATTATTTTCTTTGGTGAAGGAAGTACAACCAATTTGCTGATTCTGAGTCAAGTGATTCTGAGTTTTCAGCTTCCGTTTGCAGTCATTCCACTCATTATGTTTACCAGCGATCGTCGGCTAATGGGAGAGTTTGTCAATCCTCGCTGGCTCAAAGTAACCGCTTATGCAGTCGCAACTGTCATCGTTGGATTAAATGCTTGGTTATTGCTACAAACCTTCTCAGGGTGGCTTGTTTAGCATCATCAAACCTTGAAATAAAAGCTTTATCTCAAAACTCTAGTTGCATTGAAGACGGCTAACAATGCGACACCCACATCTGCAAATACAGCCTCCCACATGGTAGCAACACCAAAGATGCCTAGCGTAATGAACAGACCCTTCACAGACATTGCCATGATGATGTTTTGCCAAACAATTCGACGGGTCTTTCGAGCGATTTGAATCGCTTCTGCCACTTTAGAAGGGGCATCGGTCATCAAAACGACATCTGCCGTCTCGATCGCAGCATCTGAACCCAATCCACCCATTGCGATCCCGACATCGGCTCTAGCAATCACGGGCGCATCGTTAATCCCATCTCCGACAAAAGCAACTTTGCCATTTTGCCCAACTTTGCGGAGCAGGGCTTCAATTGCAGTCACCTTGTCTTCAGGTAATAATTCAGCATGATAAGCGCTTATATTCAGCGTTTCAGCGACTCGTTGAGCAACAGCTTGAGCATCTCCCGTCAGCATCACAATCGTTTTGACGTTGAGTGCTTTTAGAGATTGAACAGCACTTGCAGCATCCGACTTTAGCTGATCAGCGATCATCAGGTATCCGGCGTAGAGACGATCGACCGCTAAATGCACCACAGTTCCCTCTATCTGACAGGTATCATGGACAATATTTTCTCGATGCAGCAGTCGATCGTTGCCGACAATGACCAAACGGTTTTCGACTTTTGCTTGAATACCGCAGCCTGCAATCTCTGTGTAGTCAGAAATAATTGATTCATGAATCGGCTGGCTGTAGGCTTCTCGAATCGATTTAGCGATCGGGTGATTAGAGTGTGATTCTGCTGCTGCGGCTAGTCGTAGTAAATCGTCTTGATTGAAACCGTTGTAGGGCACAATCTGAGAAACTTTGAACACCCCCTCGGTCAACGTGCCAGTCTTGTCAAATGCGATCGCGGTGACAGCCGCTAACACATCTAAAAACGCTGATCCTTTGACCAAAATGCCTCGTTTGGCCGCTCCTCCAATCCCGCCAAAGTAGCCCAGGGGAATGCTGATCACGAGTCCACAGGGGCAAGAAATTACCAATAGCACCAAGGCTCGATAGACCCATTCTCTGGAAGTTGCACCTGAAATCAGCAAGGGAGGCAATAGCGCCACTGCCAGCGATAGAAATACAACAATGGGCGTGTAACGCTGGGCAAATTGAGTGATGAACTTCTGAGTTTCCGCTTTTTTGCTGCTGGCGTTTTCAACCAGGTTCAAAATCTTAGCAATGGAGGATTCCTCAAAGCGTTTTGTAACCTCTACAGTTAGAAGCCCAGTTTGATTGATCATTCCTGCCAGGATTACTCCTCCCTGGTGAATGGTTCGAGGAACGGACTCGCCCGTGAGCGCAGAAGTATCGACCTGCGACTTGCCTTCTAAAACTTCACCATCCAGTGGCACCTTTTCCCCTGGTTTGACCAGAATAGTATCGCCAACATTCACAGAGTCTGGGGGAACCGTTTGAACACCATGCTCAGTTTTAAGGTGGGCAGAGTCAGGGCGAACTTCTAAGAGCGATTTGATAGAGCGACGGGACTGACTCACCGCCATCTCCTGAAACAATTCTCCTACCTTAAAAAACAGCATCACGCCCACCGCTTCGGGTAGTTGATGAATGGCGATCGCCCCCAAAGTTGCCACCGTCATCAAAAAGTTCTCATCAAAAGCTCGCCCCTTGAGCAAATTACGTCCAGCACTCGTCAACACACTCCAACCGCTAATTAAATAGGCTGGGATGAATAGGGCATACTCGCCAATTGAGAAAAAGGTATTGTGTAGGGGGCTTTCAAAGACCATTCCTAGACTCAACAGAGCTATCACTACAACCAACGGCAATAGTTCTCGCTTTAAGTTGAAATCTGCGGCACCGTGGTCATGGTCATGATCGTGGTCATGGTCTTGAGGAGGTCGATCGTGATGATCGTCACGACAGCTACAGCAGCTTGAAGGTGAAGGTTTCATAAGCTGATTGGGACTAGAGAAATATTGGTTCTGATTATAGTCAATTAAAGTAACATCTGAACATATATTCATAGATTCAGAATGATAATCATTGTGAGGCTTCAAGGGAAGTGCTTTGCTGTTGAGGTAGAAGCGACGGTTCAAACTGGACTCAAGCCTCTAAATTTGACTTCATGACCTCAATTCACGATCGCTCAAAACCCTACTGTAAGCCTTCAAAAGATAGTTTGGATTACGAACTGTAATGGAATAGCCCAGGTAAATGAGCATCGCTGAGGCAACCATAATCGGGACGGCCAGAGGAAAGAAAAGGGCATGACGCGGGTCGTTCACAAATAATTTGCTAATGCGATCGCTAAAAATCTGAATTTTCCCCTGACTCGACATAGCGGGATCGTTGACTTTTTGAAATCCTCGCGCTCTGAGAATTCGTTTTTGCCAATAGTAATCATGCCCAATCAGCAAAAATCGCCAAAAGAAATGAGATAGCCCGTTGGGAGGGGCGTGGGTCGCTCGTGCTTGGGGCTGTCGCCAGATGGTGTAAGCCTTCTCAGATAGCTCCTGAGCGTGAATGACACAGTTGCCTCGATAAAGTGGCAGATCGGTGGGGATGGGGTTGGCTAAGAGAAACGATCGCCGAAACGCCACGTTATTCAAAAAGTACTGAGAACTGGGGATCAGGGTTTTCTGACCGGAATATTGCGGAAAAATGTAAGTCATAGACATCGCTGTCGCATAAGGGCCAAAGCCGCGAGTGGTGGTTTCTCCAGCGATGATTTGGGGGGCAGAGGCGTGAGAAAAACTGGTGAGCATTGTTCTCAACCAAGTTGGCTCGTAGATGCAGTCTGAGTCGTAGTAAACAATGATGTCGCCTGTTGCCAGCGTTGCCCCTAGCATTTTGGAGCCATAGTAGCCCGTCCCTGGAGGTGCCTCGTGAACCTTGATCCAGGCATATTGTTGACACAAACGATCGAGCAACTCAGTTGGCGTATCTCCACTGTCGATCAGCAACACCTCATTGGCACAGGTCGGGGGCGGATCTTGTTGCGCTAAAGATTCGATCGACTTCACCAATCCATTGAAATCCGCATTTGCCAAATTCTCAGTTTCGAGAATGATCGAAAAACTCAACCCCTCAACCGTTTTTACATCCCACTGACGCGCCTCACCCCTCACCCCGCACACCTCACTTTATCGACGAAACTTTTGCGAATAAAACGACGCGGATTCTTCTCCGATCGCACACTCCTGCGTAAACTGAATCAGATGATGGGCCACCAATCCGATGTGAATCACCTGTTCGATTTGTCCTTTTTGTAGCGCAGGTTTGGCCATTTTCCAGAACGTTTTGCGATAGTTGCCCAACACGCCCACCCGCAGCAAAATCTTGCTCAACATCGTCAAACCCTTGAGGATATTCGCTTTTGACACCCGCGCTGGACTGTTGGGCACCTGAATGCGATTGGGATAGGTGTGTTCGCACTGATAAGCAAATCGCTCAAATAAAAATTCGGGATCGTAAGCCTCAGTGATGCACCGCCGCCACATTTCGATGACTCGATCGTAAGGCATCAAAAACGCCACATTCGATTCTCGTCCCTCGTCCAAAATCAGTCGTCCTTCTGCCTCAAGCCGTCGCCAGAGAGGAGTCTTGGGCAACGCATACAGCAGATTGATCGTCAACATGGGAATCTGAGAAAGCCGGATAAATTCTAGAATGCGATCGCCCGTTTCTGGCGTGTCGGTATCCAATCCCAAAATAATCCCAGAAACCACCTCCATGCCGTATCGATTTAACGTTTTCACCGCCTCGACGATCGGCATACTCAAATTCTGGTCTTTAGAAATCGACTTCAGCGCTTGCGGCTCTGGCGTTTCGATCCCACAAAAAACGGTGCAAAAATACGCTTCCCGCATCATTTCCAGCAGTTTTGGACTCTGGGCCAGATTGAGCGTCGCTTCACAGGCAAACTGTACAGGATAGCCATTTTGTTTTTGCCAGTCGATCAGATGGGGTAACAGATTCATCACGGCGCGGCGATCGCCCACAAAGTTGTCATCCACAAAATACACAGCCCCCGGATTGCCCACCTTGAGCATGGCATCTAGCTCACGCATCACTTGTTCTGGCGTTTTCATTCGAGGATTGCGCCCGTAGAGTTCGGGAATGTCGCAAAACTCACAGCGGTAAGGGCACCCACTCGAAAACTGAATGTTGGTCAAAAAATAGCGATTTAATTCTAGCTTGTCGTAGGCGGGAACCGGAAAATCACTCAAGGGCAGCCGATTCTGCGTCTCAAATCGAAGCTGCTGATCGGGACGTTCAATCCTCTGATCCAGCCATTTGATCAACCGATCGGTGGCATCTCCCAATTCGCCAATGTGCAAAATATCAAAGTCAGGATAATACTCTGGACAGCCTGAAACCGATGGCCCGCCCACGATCGTCAGCTTTCCTGCCTGATGCGCCAGTTGATTAATTCGATTAATTTGAGGACGCTGAATGTGCATTCCACTTACGATCACAACATCAGCCCACTGATAATCGCTGGGAGTTGTTGCTCGCACATTTTCGTCCACAAATCGCACGTCCCACGCTTGGGGTAAATAAGCGGCCACAATCAACAGACCCTGCGGCGGCATAAAGGCTCGCACATTCCGCATCAAGGGGTAGGCGTGGTGTAGTGTGCCAAATGATCGACTGTATTCAGGAAATACACACAGAACTTTGCGATGGTTTTGTGGCGTATAAAACTTTTGTCTGGACTCAAAAGAATGGTTAGAAGTCGTCTCTTGGGAAGATGCAAGCAAACCTGTCATTTCGGTTCCTTCTCACACAACAAAGAAGAGGGCTTAGAGGTTTTGGTCAACCTACCCAATTATGAAATGAACTCCCTTGTTACGCCAGACGCGATCGCCCATTCAATTCCTGACCCCAGTGCAACCTACCAAATCTGAGGAGACCGAACCCGAAATGAAGACTACCTGACTGCTTCATCCCTCATCCTTCATCGCAAGCGGATTACCCCAAAAGGGGAACAGATCATCAAAGTTCTCCCTCATCCCTACTAAAGCGCTCTCCCTTCTGCCGTATCTCGAATCAAAGGCAATCGTTGTTGAATGTAAGAATTGAGATAAACGGCGGCTTGATCGTCGATCGGCTGCTGATCTGTAAATTGGTTGAGCAACAACTGCACCAGAGCCGAGTCTTCAAACTGAAGCAGGATGGTGGTTTGGGTCGATTCGATCAGTGTCCACAGACGACGAATCATGGTTGGAGTCAGCATAGATTCTGTATCTCTTAAGATTTTCTTTATATTTACACAGTTTTTCAGTTTGTGGTGAGTTTTGACACAACATTCACGGATCAATACAGAACGACACGATCACGAGAGCAGCGGCTTCAACGCTTACAACGTCTGCATTTCATGGCTTTCGCGATTCACTGATTCAATCCAATAAATCCCAGACTTGTCAACCGCTAAAGAGAGAAATCTCAGCAAGTCTAGTAAGAGATTTTGGACGCTGAACTTTAGACCTTGAACTCTAGATTTTGGAAAAAGTAGTTTTAGAGGCCTTTAATTTTCGGTGCCTCGGTCTTCTGTCAAAGGTTCAACGCCTAAAGCTCTTCCGCAGATTTTTCGTAGAATTTGCACTGTTCGCACAGCCCAGCGGGATTAACTGCACAGCGAATCAGTTCAGAATGGGCGTTAAACCGACAGGTAGCATCTCCCAACACCCAACGCCCCTCAAATAAAGTTCGTTCACTCGGACGTTGAACCACCTGCACATACAGCGCAACTTTGTGAAGATGATAGCGCCCTGCCTTAAGCTGATAGCGATGATGGCGCTCTAAGACTGCGTAAGTTTCGCCCTCCACATCGAGATAGGCTCCTGGTTGAGGTGACCAATCCAATTGCAGCATCTTGATCGTGCGAAGCGGATGCGTCAAAATCAACTCCGTCGGCAGTGAGGGTTGCTCCATAGGGATAGAGGTGTTGTGGCTGACATCAAAGCTTCTTGATGGTATCGCGATCGTTCCCAAGATGACTTTGAGTTTAGATTCTGCACAGAATTAGTGAGGGGTGAGGGGTGAGGCGTAAAAAGCATCCACAAACCCCACTAACAAACCCCACTTTTTTCCTCACTTTTGCGCTACCGTCTCCCATGCCACGGGTTGACCTGCAAGACACCACTGGGTTTGAAGACAACTTTAAACGAAGCCAGCGATTCAGAAGGAGTCGCGTTTGGATCAGCTGGCTTGCTCAGTTGTGGAAGAGGCGTAGCTTTGGTGTTGTCGTTGGCGAGTTGGCTGTCAGGCTCATAGTCAGCGATCGTGCCATCTGCTTTGACCCTGACACGAAACACCAAATCTTTTTCAAACGAAGGCGTTCCCTTCCAGTTTTGGTCGATCTGGTCGTACAGTTTGGGCTGCAAGTTCTCAAGCTGAGACTTTTCTGTAATCTCTACAGGTGATCCCGAAACAGCACTCACCGCTGCCTCCGGACTGGGCAATGCCTCCGGACTGGGAGAAGCCGCCACCTGCGGGCTGGGTGATGTTTCAGGAGCAGGCGAAGTGCTGACAGAAGCCCCTTCCCAGGGAGTCACTTCTAGCTTGCCTTGGGGCGTAAAGATTACTTTGAACTGAGCGATCGGGTCTTGAGACGGCACACTTCCCCCGACTGGCAGGTAGAGCAAATCCAATAGGGGCGTTTGTTTTACCTGGTCGAGTGCGGCTTGATTGTCGGGTTTGTAGCCCACGATCGCGCCATCTTTACCCACGCCGACTCGATAGACCAAATTTTCTGTAAAGGTTGGAGTTGCCTTCCATTTGCTGCTGATTTGATCAGTGAGCTTTTGTCTCAAAGCATCCAACTCTTGAGGGTCGGTGATCGCAGGAGCCGCGTTCAAGGCAGTTTCTAACTGAGCCAGGTCGGGCGAGGCAGTGGCGATCGGGCTAGAAGTCGGACTGGCCGTTGGGCTGGATGTTGGGCTGGGGCTGACCGCAGGACTGGCCGTTGGATTGGGCGAGGCGGTCGAAGTCGGGCATTCTCCAGCCGTCAAGCAGGCGGGTTTGTTGACTCTGGGCATGGGCAACGCGAGAAAAGCGATCGCCGCCAGCGCTAATCCAGACACTCCGATCGCCGCTGGAACAGCCTGCTTGGACACAGATTCACGAGACCCGGCATACTTTTTGGGCACTGGGGCCAGATTGAGCGACCAGAACGGTAAGGTTTGGGTATCAGCCACAAACTGGTCGATCGCTTCTACCAGATCAAAGAGTTGAACGGTATTGATATCAACCGCTTGAGCAGAAGTCGTTTTGTGGTCGGCGCTGGGTTCTACACTGATGCGGTGATGGGTGCGGTTGATCCGCTCTAACTTCACAAACGAAGGCTTATCGCTGTAGGTGTGGCGCGGCAAATGGACTCCACTCAAAAATTCTTGAGCATACAAGCTCACCGCCGTCACCAAACTTTCAAAAAACTCACGCCCTCCGCTCAAAGGCTTTTCTTGACCTGGGAGATGGCATTCTGCATTGATCAGCAGAGACATCACGGGACGAAACTCAGTTTGAGCCGCTGCTGCATCAGACAACCCCTCCAAAACCAGGATGCAATTGGGCAAACTGTACTGGCGCTGGATGGTCATGACACTTCTCCGTCAAACAAGCTGATCCACAAACGCTGTATTCCTGACGTTCCGGTGCAAAACAGCAGTTGTCCGAGCAATTCGAGCGCCAGTTCATTCAGCGTTTCGTCAGAACTGTACGCCATCACGCCCGCCCGCCGCGAATTCATTCGGCTGCGAAAATGGGCGCGGAAGCGTTCTAAATACTCAGCCAGTCGGAAATGATGATCAGGAGAAAGCTGTTTGTCGCTGAGTTGCTGATAAGCGAGGAGCAATTGGCGAATCAAAACCGTCAGCCGCCGGGCCAGAGAGCAGGTAATCACCACCAGGGCTTTTGCTTCTAGTAAGGTCAAAGGTCGGCGCTGGCTGTAGCGTCTAAAGGGGTTGGTGCTGCGTAATCTCCAGAGAACTACCCGATTTTTGATCACGCTCCGAAGATCTAGATCGGCGGCAACCGCCAAAATTGCTTCTGAGCCACCCAGATCTAACGCCTCGATCGCCAGCAGCAGCAGATCGATCTGTAACCGAGTCCGCCGGGGACAAACACCCTCTGAGACGGGCGGATCGGGCAAACTGTCTAAAATTAGCGGAGTTGTCGGGGCGGATGGACTATTCAACTGCATTACGCTCACGGAAACACTCATTCCAATTGCGAGTAGGGGGTCTGTCGAAGGCGATCGGAAAACAAAAGTCGTCAATCTGGATACAGATTAATTTCTCAAAGTTCCTGTTTCCAGGCTGGGCAATTTGGCTCAACAATTAACCCTAGTGGCTCAACATCCAGAAGCATTCTACCGAAATCAGGATCTCAGGTGAAAAATCCTGGAAATTAACGAGAATCCTTGCCATTTGTTAGTCAACAATTTAAGAAGGAGCCTGCGCCCATGCCAATTTAGCAGCAGAAACGTTAAAATTCCGAACTATATTGCAGAGTGCCTCGTTTAGAAGAACATCTAACCCACGTTTAAGGGATTAGAACGTCCAACATTCAATTCTAAGGTTTCTTTGAAAATACGTGTAAAAAATATTCAGAGATAGGTGGATTCATTTACTCATTCCCGATTGATCGGTGCAGCAGAGATGGGAGAATAGAAAAATTGGGTCGAATAGGGACGTAGCTCACTTCGTACCTACAGCCAAGTTGATAGGAAATAGGGAAATGCTCAAACGATTCGTCGCGGTATTGCTGGTGGTCTTTAGTCTCGGTTTGCAGGGCTGTGTGTCGGGAGTCGGAGGCTTAAAAAGCTTTGCAGACAGTACGGATGGCTATCGGTTTTTGTACCCCAACGGTTGGTCGCAGGTGCAGGTTGCCAACGGCCCGGATGTGGTGTTTCACGATATTATCCAGCCGACGGAGAATGTCAGCGTTGTGATCAATCCTACGCAGGGTCAGAAAAAACTGACGGATCTAGGGACTCCGAGTGAAGTGGGCTATCGATTGGGCAAGAGCGCGATCGCTCCTCCCGATTCTGGACGCACCGCCGAACTGGTCAATGCTGAGGAGCGCGAGGTAGGGGACAAGCTCTATTATTTACTGGAATATGTGGTGAAACTGCCCAACAATCAAGAGCGGCACAATCTAGCCAGCGCCACCGTTTATCGCGGTAAACTTTACACCTTCAACGCTTCGACTCCAGAAGATCGCTGGGGCAGAATGAAGGATCTTTTGCAATTGGCTGTCAAATCTTTTTCGGTCGATTAGTTCTGGCTTAGGTGAGCTAAATTGTCTAATCAGTGGTTGCTGATCCAATTTTCTTCATGACACCTTCTCTCTTTGTTTTGGCCTCTGCTTCGCCGGCCCGTAGACGGCTCCTAAAAATGGTGGGCATTGATGCGATCGGTCATCCCAGCAATTTTGATGAGTCTCAGATTCAGTCCAATGATCCGGCTGAGTTGGTCAAAATCCTGGCAGAGCAGAAGGCGGCAACTTCCATGCAGTCGCTCTGGGAGCAGCGAGGAGAATTGCAGTTAGCTGGGCTGGGACGGCTGTTTTCTCGCACACCGGGTGTGATTTTGGGATGCGATTCAGTTCTATCGATCAAGGGAGAAATTCATGGCAAGCCTGCTGACCCTGCTGAGGCGATCGCCCGTTGGAAACTGATGCGCGGTCAGATGGGAGAACTCTACACAGGTCATGCGCTGTTTTCGACCTACTCAGAACAGGGATTGCTGATGCCCCCTACGCCGATCGTGCGCGCTCAAATGACGCGGGTGTTTTTTGCGGATGTGAGCGATCGTCAAATCGCCGCCTATGTCGCTACCGGGGAACCGCTCAGTTGTGCTGGATGTTTTGCACTAGAAGGGAAGGGAAGTCTGTTTATCGAAAAAATTGAGGGTTGTCATACAAATGTCATTGGGTTGAGTATGCCGCTTCTTAGACAAATGCTGGCAGAATTGGGGCATGACGTAACGGACTTTTGGGCATCTTGAGTTTTGAAGACCTTAAGTTTAAGGATCTTAAGTTTAAAGATTTCACTAGTTCCTCGAATCAATACTTAGACTGGTAGCAATTCAGAATCCTGGTATGACCCAACCGTGACCGCGATGAACCGTCCGCCCGCTAGTTTCTCTAACTTTCGCTCTGATGTATTACACAACACATACTTAGGGCAGATCTGTGGTTCTCAACAGTTGTTTCGCGATCGCTATGAGATTCACAAGATTTTGGGCAGAGGCGGGTTTGGCGTAACGTTTTTGGCGCGCGATCGCAAACTGCCAGCCCAACCCTGGTGTGTGATCAAGCAACTGTGCCCCAAAGTCCAAGATCCTGCTTCTCTCAAAAAGGCTCGCCAACGGTTTGAGCAGGAGGCCAAAACCCTCAGTAAGCTGGGTTGTCATTCTCAAATTCCGCAACTGCTGGACTACTTTGAGGTGAATGGCGAGTTTTATCTAGTGCAGGAATATATTCGCGGCAGCACATTGAATAAAGAAGTGCGGCGATCGGGCTTATTTTCAGAAGCAGAAGTCAAAGATTTTTTGGTGGAGTTTTTGCCGCTGTTGCAGTACGTTCACAAAAATCGCGTCATTCATCGAGACATCAAGCCGCCCAATCTGCTGCGCTGTGAAGACGACGGACGGCTGGTATTAATCGATTTTGGAGCGGTCAAAGAACGGATTATTGGCATTGAGCAGTCCAGCGTTCGCACTTCAACTCAGTTTGTGGGTACGGTTGGGTTTGCGCCGCCAGAGCAGTTGTCGATGCGTCCTTTGTTTGCCAGCGATGTGTATGCGTTGGGCATGACCTGTCTCTATTTGTTGACGGGCAAGGCTCCTCTGGAGTTTGAGTACGAATTTACAACGGGTGAGGTGAAGTGGCGCGGTCTGGTGCGAGTCAGCGACCATTTTGCAAAAGTTTTGGACAAGATGCTGAGGATTTCTCCTCGCGATCGCTACCAATCTGCCGAAGAAGTGCTGCGATCGATCGAACTAGAACCCTATCTCGATCATCTTTTGCCCTGCATGACGAGTCAGCCTCGCTCCTCCAGTGGTCTGCCATCGACCAACAATCAGGGCTACATTCCCCCTTTGATTCGGACGGCGATCGCGATTCGCGAGTGGCAAGAGCGTTTGCAAGCGAGACGAGAACTCCAGGCGGCGATCGAGCAGTTGTCTTCGGAAGGGTGATTGCAGGGGTTTGTCGGGTAGGGCGATTGCGCTTTCAATGCATTCACATTGTTTCAAACTTCTGCGATCGCACACTTTACGACTTTTTTGCGGTTTTGGAGCGGCGCGATCGGGGTTTTGGCTCCGATTTGGCGGGCTGTTCAGACTGCGCTTCAGAATTCACCGAGACAGAGGGCGTTTCTCGAAGTGTGGCGGCTTGAGCCAAGAGCGATTCTGCAAACGCATAAGCTGCCCCATCCGTGGAGCCATTGTGGTCACCGTTAGACTGTCCGCCCGCCAATTGAGCCAATTCTTGCTGACGCTGCTGGCGATCGAGTTGATTTACCCTGACCACCGTTCGCACCTCTGAAGTGGTAGCCAAAGGTTCAGACATCGAATCAGCACTCGACCCATTCTGCGCTGCTTTTTTCTGTTTTTTGGTTCCCGTTCCCGAATGCCCGTTGCCCAGATCGATCACCTGCTTGTCTACATGAAAGTGCTGGTCGGCCATCGCCGCAACGATCGGCTGGTGAGTCACACAGAGCACTTGATGGTGACGGCTGAGTTGATGGAGTTTTTCGGCGATCGCTTGGGCTACTCGTCCCGAAACGCCGACATCAATTTCGTCAAAAACCAGCGTGCCCACCGATTCGACTTGAGAAAAGCAGGCCTGTAGCGCCAAAAGAAAGCGACTCATCTCACCGCCAGAAGCGGTCTCCGTCAAAGGTTGCAACGGTTCGCCGGGGTTGGGGCTAAACAGATAGGTGATGCGATCGGCTCCTCCGGGTGTGGGAGCGATCGACGTAATGCCGACTTGAAACTGCACTTTCTCCATTGCGAGAGGTTTGAGTTCGGCGATCAGGCGATTTTCGAGATCTTGGGCGGCCGTCTGTCGCAGTTGGGTGAGTTTCTCGCAGGTTTGAGTCAGGTCAGCTTTGCGCGCTTCGGCTGTTTTTTCCAGATCTTCGAGCGATTGTCCGGCTCCGGTGATCTCTTCGAGTTCGGTTTGGAGAGACTGCTGAAGGGCGATCGCTTCCCCCAAGGTCGGGCCGTATTTTCGGCAAATTTGTTTGAGTTCGATGATGCGCTCTTCGACTTCTTGTAAACGTTGAGGATCGGTTTCTAAATCGTCTCCGTAGGCGTTGATTTCTTGCCCTGCTTCTTGCACTTGAGCCAGCGCCGACGTGACTAGTTCCAAAATCGGCCGAAGCTGTTCGTCGTAGCGCAACATATCTGTCAGCAGCGATTCAGCCTTAGCCAACAGATCAGAACACGCCTTGTCTCCGGTTTCATTTTGATAGAGTGCCTGATACACCTGATAGCTTTGCTGCTGTAGCTCGACGCTGTGTCCAAGACGTTTGCGTTCTTGTTCAAGCTGCTCCAATTCATCAGGATCGCTCAAACTGGCTGCATTCAATTCACGAAGCTGATACTCAAATAAGTCAAGCTGTTGCAGGCGTTGCTGCTCGGACTGGCGACGTTTCTCTAGCGCTTGAGAGGCTTGCTGGTAGAGAGAATATGCCGCGCTAACTTTTTCTCGCTGTTTGAGCAAAGCGCTACCGCCAAAACTGTCTAGCCAATCGCGCTGTAATCCAGGCTGACCCAGTTGCACCGTTTGCCCTTGGGCGGTGATTTCAACCAGACGATCGCGCAGCGACTCCATTTGCTGTTTGTTGACGAGAATGCCATTCACCCGCGATCGATTGCGAGCGGGACTGGCCACAATTTCTCGACTACAGATTAGAGAATTGCCCTCGATCGGCTCAATTTGCTCTTTAGACAACCACGCTTCAAGACTGGGATCAAGCTGAAATGTGGCTTCGATCGCCGCCCGGTCTGCCCCAGTACGCACGGCTCGACTGGTAACTTTGCCACCAAGGGCTGCGTCGATCGCGTCTAAAATAATCGATTTTCCTGCACCCGTCTCCCCAGTCAAAACGTGCAAGCCTGAACCAAACTCCAGTTCTAGCTGGTCAATCAACGCAAAATTTTCGATCCGCAAAGACAGCAACATGGGCAACTTTCAGGCTGAGGGCAAACCGTCGATCGATCCAATGGTTGATCCATCCGAATCTAACAAGCGATTTTTGTCTGTGAAAAGCTTTTCTAGAGCAATTTGGGCCGTGCAGGCACCTAACTTTATGTTAACTGTCACCGAACGTCTGAAGACTTCTTTTTAGTGCGGCTGATAGTAAATTTGTCCTAAACCCAGGGAAGAGGACGTTTCAGGCTTTTTGAAGAGGGAGAATCTCGCGATCGACGCTAACTTGAGAAAAGTTGAATCCCGACAGGGCAGTTTTCCTGATCAGATCGTTCGGAAATCCAGAAGGCTCAATTGCTTTCGGATTCGTGAAGAAATGATTAACTGGAATTAGGAGAATGTTCCTCTAGAGTTGTTACAATACTTCACATTAAGGCTTATCTGGTTTCCACTCATGAATGTCACGAACGTCAAGCCTGCTTCTGCTGAACCCGCGATCGCTCCCTCTTATGGTGCTGATTTTGAATCAAGCTTGCCGATCGTCTTGACTCAAGAGGAACTTAGACCGACGTTGGCTCAATTGCCAGCTTTGCAGTATGACCCAGACGTGATTGCGGCTGAATATCGCCAGCGTCCTTTGAGCGTCTGGGGTCGAGCGCTGAGTATCTTTTTGCCGTTTCTAGTGTTTGGTCTGCGGTTGTGGGTCGATCGCTTCACAGGCAATCAAAATAATCAGCAAAAGCAAGCGGTTCACCTGAGAGAAATGCTGACTCGATTGGGGCCAGCTTTCATCAAAATTGGACAAGCGCTGTCTACTCGCCCCGACCTGGTGCCCCCTGATTATCTAGAAGAACTCACCAAGCTACAGGATCAGTTGCCTCCCTTTCCCAACGAGATTGCCTTTCAGTTTATTGAGGAAGAATTGGGCGATCGTCCTGAAGTGATCTACGCAGAATTGAGCGCGTTGCCGATCGCCGCCGCTTCTTTAGGACAGGTTTATAAAGGCAAACTCAAGACTGGGGAAACCGTTGCGGTTAAAGTTCAGCGCCCCGGACTGGCCCAAAATATCGCACTGGATATGTACATCCTTAGAGGATTGGCGGTCTGGGCGATGAAAAATATTAAGCGTGTCAAAAGTGATCTTGTAGCCATCACCGACGAGCTTGCGACCCGCATCTTTGAAGAACTGGACTACACCCAGGAAGGCCGCAACGCCGAGCGGTTTGCTGAACTCTATGGGCACATGCCAGAAATCTACGTTCCTCAAATCTATTGGCAGTACACGGGTCGGCGCGTTTTGACAATGGAGTGGATCACTGGAACCAAGCTCACTCAATTAGACGAAATCAAAGCGCAGGGCATCGATCCCACTCACTTAATCGATTTAGGAGTCCAGTGCTCGCTGCGGCAGTTATTAGAAAGTGGGTTTTTTCATGCCGATCCCCATCCAGGCAACCTGTTAGCGATGGCTGACGGACGACTCGCCTACCTGGATTTTGGCATGATGAGCGAAATTAAGCCTTATCAACGGTATGGATTAATCGAAGCGATCGTTCACTTGGTCAATCGAGACTTTGAAGGTCTGGCCAGAGACTATGTAAATTTAGAGTTTCTCTCGCCGACGACTGATCTGAGTCCGATCATTCCCGCCCTGGCTGAAGTCTTTAATGATGCGTTGGGGGCAAGCGTTGCCGAAATCAACATCAAAAGCATTACTGATAAGCTGTCTGGTCTGATGTATGACTATCCGTTTCAGGTTCCGGCATTTTTTGCGCTGATTATTCGATCGCTCGTCACCCTGGAAGGCATTGCGATTAAAGTTGATCCCGATTTCAAAGTTCTGAGCAAAGCCTATCCCTACGTGGCCAAGCGCTTGCTGACCGATCCGGCTCCCGAACTGCGGCTCTCTCTGCGCGATCTGTTGTTCAAAGACGGTAGCTTTCGCTGGAATCGATTAGAAAACCTGCTGAAGAACGCCCGCAGCAACCAGGATTATGATCTGGATCTGGCAATCAACCAGGCGGCTGACTTCTTATTTTCTGAGCGAGGCGACTTTATTCGCAACAATCTAGTCAATGAGATTATCAAGGGACTGGATACGATCGGGCAAACCGTGTGGCACAACTTAACCTACGGTCTGCGGGAGCGCGTTGGACTGACCGTGGAGCGTCCTGCCATTCCTTCCGAAAATCAGCAAACCCTCGATCATCTCAAGCGCGTCTGGAATATCTTGCAGGAAACGCGCGGATTTGACCAGAACAAAGTGCTTTTATTAGTGCCTCGACTATTAGCCAGACCCGAAACTCAGAAAATGGGACAACAGGTTGTGGGTGGACTTGCTCAGAGAGTGGCTGTTCGGCTTCTCCGCGAGTTCTTATTAGCGAACCAGCCAGATGTTCATAACGGTCACCCAATGCCCTTACCTGCATTGCCTGCCGCGAAAGGTTAGGCGTTTCTCCACTGAAAGCAAGTTGCTTGGTGTCGGCTTCAATTAACCTACAGTAGGGGTAGCGCTTCTGTGGCTGCCCTTATTTTTTAGGTGAATCGGACTCTGGAGGCGGGTTGATCGGATCAGAAGAACGATCGAGTTCTTGTTTTTTGGACTCTAGCTCTTGGGCCAAAGACTCAAGTTCCTGTTTTTTGGACTCTAGCTCTTGGGACAAAGACTCAAACTGCTTCTTTTCGCGCTTCAGATCTTCTTCGAGGGATTGAATTTGTTCTCGGCGGGCTTCAAGTTCTAGGGCGCGGCGATCGAGTTCTTGACTTTGAAGGGTGAGAGATTGTCTCCATTGCTCGGCGCGTTCGGTTTCTTGATGCAAAAATGCGGGTGTAACCCCGTTAATCAAAAACTTTTGTACGAGATCGACCACCCAGTCCTTAGCATTTTGGATGCTGAGAACCTGTTGAGTATTAGACAGCTCGACCAGAACGAGCATATTTTCGCTGTAGACGTTTGCTTCTGATGCCAGGATTACTTCTTCTTCAGCATTAACGACCCAGATATTTTCAGACTTCTGAGTTGCCAGCAAGTGTAAACCTGCCTTACCTAAATAGCCTTTTTTTTGAACTTGAGCCAAGTGCAGCATTACTTGTTCTCTCTACTTGTCTCTGTTGGGAACCACAATAAGAGTATGTCTCCGCCTCTGCAATGGAGGGTCAACCAGTTGCAAAGCTGTCTGTCTAGAATTTTATACCTTGGTAACGAAATAAAAAGTCGATCTGCCTCTAGATTACATTCTCAAGAGTCTTGTGTCGCAAGGCAGCAGTCGAAAGACAGAGAACAGCCAGGTCAAGTGGCGATCGCGCTATGCAAAATAGTATAACGCCACTCTAGACCGTCTGCTGTCATAGAAACTTGTCAGCCACAGCTTCAGAATGCCCTGAATAAAGGTCAGTTCGACACGGTTTTTCGCTTTGCTGTTGAGTGCTTCTACGCTGCAACTCCCTGATTCTGGAAGCTTCGGGATGACAAAGGCGAAAAATTTCATCAAATTGAAATCTCTTTATTCGAGCCGATCGAGTTTTGCCCGTAGAATCTCCGCTTGCTTTTGGGCTTCGGCTAGAGCGTCTCGCGCAGCTTGCACGACTTCAGGAGGAGCTTTGTCTACAAATTTAGAATTGCTCAATCTCGCAGACAGTGCCTGAGTCTCGGCTTCCACTTTGTTGAGATCTTTCTCAGTTTTGGCCCGCATTGCCACGAGATCTACTAAACCTGCCAGCGGAATTGAGACTTGTACCGTTCCGACAACGCCAACGATCGTTTGCTCTGACTCCCCATCCACTGGAGAGGGTGCAATTTGGATCACTTGAGGCAGAGGGGACAGAGATTCTCCAACAATTTCGGTTTTAAGCTGTTGAATTTGGCGTGATAAGTGCTGACGATCGCTCCGACTCAGCAAGTTTCTCCGCGCAAACCAAACGCTGTAGGCGATCCCGACCAATTCAGTGAAAGTGGGTAACAGCGGAACTTGATGAATGCCTTCGACAATGCCGCCCAGGAGTTTGAGGGTGATCAGGGTCAGGAGAATGAGTCCGATCGTCGAGAGAAACCGCCGATTTGTTTGAAGGAAGGACTCAACGCCTGTAAAAATCGTCTCCTCAGATTCAGAAACCTGCATTGTCTGAGTCTGAGTCTGAGTCAGAACATCGGGCTGGTTGACAGTCAGCGTCTTGACTTTACACAGGTCTTGAATGTAGGACTGACCCGCGATTAGAATCTGCTTTTCTGACGGACTCTCGGTTTGCAAAAAGGCATCGATTTTGGCTCCGGGCTTGATGTCTGCCTCGGCTCGCAGATTGCGAATTGTGCGAATCGTGCCAATGAGGAGATCAAACTGCTGCTCTAGAGAAGCGTCAATCCGGACGGGATCGGGCACTGGATAAGACTGGAGAGCAAGGGCTTTTCCCGACGATTCCTCAGTTTGAGTCAGGGTGTGCCAGATTTCCTCGGTGATGTGCGGCATGAAGGGGTGCAGCAGTTTCAAAATGCCTTCTAAAACCTGGGCGATCGTTTGTTGGGCAACCCTGCGAGAAGTCGCGTTCTCACTTTGAAATCGAGGTTTGACGAGTTCGATATACCAGTCGCAAAAATCGCCCCAAATGAATTCATACAGCAGTTTGGCTGACTCGCCCAAGCCGTAGTTGTCGAGATTGTCTCGAATCTGTTGAGAAACTTGGTTAAAGCGCGAGAGAATCCAGCGATCGCTCAGTTCTAATTGGTCGAAATCTGGTAGCCCTAACTGTTCTGGCGATTTGCCGTCCAGATTCATCAAAACAAACCGCGAGGCGTTCCACAATTTGTTGGTGAAGTTGCGTGACGCTTCAACAGAAGCCGACTCATCCGTTTTGCGGTTGTATTCTAATCGAATGTCCTGCCCTGCTCCGGTGACTTCGCGAATCAGCGTGTAGCGCAGCGCATCTGTCCCATACTTGTCGATCAAAATCAGGGGATCGATGCCATTGTTGGCAGATTTAGACATCTTTTTGTTGTTTTCATCCCGCACCAGCCCGTGAATGTAAACCGTTTGGAAGGGCATTTTGTCTGTGAAGTGTTTGGCCATCATTGTCATCCGGGCGACCCAGAAGAAAATAATGTCAAAGCCTGTGACCAGCGTGGTAGTGGGATAGTAGCGATCGAAATCAGCCGTCTCTTGCGGCCAGCCCAGCGTCGAGAAGGGCCACAAACCAGCAGAAAACCAGGTATCCAACACGTCAGGATCTTGCTCTAACTGAACGGTTTCACCAAATAGCGCGATCGCTTTCTTTCTAGCCTCTGTTTTATCTCGCGCCACCATAAACGGGGTTTCATCGGTGATCACTCCGCCCGTTTCACTCACGGCATACCACGCGGGGATCTGATGCCCCCACCACAGTTGGCGAGAGATGCACCAGTCTTTCAGGCTGACCAACCAGTCTCGGTAAACTTTTGTCCAGCGATCGGGCACAAATCGCGGTGAAGATTGCTGATCCAAATCAGCTAAAGCCCGTTCTGCAAGGGGACGAATTTTGACAAACCATTGGGTCGAAAGCAGCGGCTCTATCGGAACTTTGCCACGATCGCTATAGGGAACCGTGTGCTTGTAATCCTCAATTTTGACCAACAGACCTTCTGCGTCGAGCCGCTTGACCACATTTTTGCGGGCGACGAAGCGATCCTGCCCCTGAAACTCTCCAGCGTTTTCGTTGAGCGTGCCGTCTTTGTTCAAAATGTTGATGAACTGCAAATTGTTGCGCTTGCCCATCTCAAAATCGTTGGGATCGTGGGCCGGAGTCACTTTCACGCAGCCCGTTCCAAAGCTGGGATCGACAAATTCATCGCCAATGATCGGAATTTCTCGATACACCAAAGGCAAAATCAGCGTTTGACCGATTAAATGTTTGTAGCGATCGTCCTGCGGATTAACGGACACTGCGGTATCGCCCAACATCGTCTCCGGTCGGGTTGTCGCCACTTCGACATAGCCATCCCCATCCAAAAGCGGATACCTGAAATGCCAGAGATGACCGTTGACCTCTTGGTTTTCGACTTCGAGATCAGAAACAGCAGACTGACTCGCTGGGCACCAGTTGACCAAATATTTGCCCCGATAGATCAGCTTTTCTTCATAGAGCATAGCGAAAGCATCCAGCACCGCTTTTGATAGCCCTTCGTCCAGTGTGAATCGTTCGCGTGACCAATCGACCGAAACGCCCAGTCGCCGCAGTTGGTTGACGATCGTTCCCCCAGATTCGGCTTTCCACTTCCAAGCGCGATCTAGAAAAGCGTCTCGCCCCAAATCTTGCCGCGTCTTGCCTTCTGCCTTAAGCTGCCGCTCTAAAATCGTTTGCACTGCAATACTGGCGTGATCCGTTCCTGGAAGCCAGAGTGTGTTGCGTCCGATCATGCGGTGATAGCGTACCAACACATCGATCAGCGAACTTTCAAAAGCGTGACCCATGTGCAAGCTACCCGTGACGTTGGGCGGCGGGATCACGACACAGTAAGGCTCACCGGATGCGTTGGGGTCAGCTTTAAAGACTTGATGTTCTTCCCAAAATTTCTGCCACTTGGCATCGGCACTGGCGGGATCGTACTGGCTGGACAGCATGGGAGGCGTTGCGGTCATGGAAGGACTGGGGGCGTTTTTGCGTATTTAGCCATGATAAACCGGGAGGAGGCAAAGGGCGTGAGGTGAGGGTTAGTTTGCGGTTCCTGATTTGGTCTATTTTGTAGATTATTTTGGAAACTGGTTGGCACAGAGAATTTCGATCGCTTGATCTCCCGAAATTAGACGCTTGAGAACGACTTGACCGATCGCGTTTTCTGGAGTCACGGTCACCGCAACCGGAGTTGGCTTGACTTCGACCATAAGAACAGCATCTTCAACGCGGTAAAGCCAGAGTTTTTCGTTGTTTTCCCAGATGCATACGGTCATTTGCTCGATTTGGGGCTTGCGTCTCCAGGCGATTTCGTTCCAAAGTCCGCCAAGTTCCCAGACGCGACCGACTTCCCACCCCTCCGAAAGGAAAAAATACTTCATGCAGATTGCGTCAACAGGCTGATAATTTGCTGTTCACCTTAGCGTGAAATGTCTGACCTCTCAGCAGATTGCACCAAATTTCGTAATGAGTCGGCGAGTCTGAAAGTTGTTTGTAAAGAGAATGTAAAAATACTCCCGATCGATTTGCGCTCTCCAACTTTCTAGTAGTCATCTTCAAAGTTCCTGCGATCGTTTTAATCAAGGGATGAGGTACAGGTCTTTCTGTGATGATGCGAGAAATTTATTCAGCAAGGCGACTCACTTTAATCCAGGCTTGCTGAAATCGCATCTATGGAGATAATGGTGTCTTGTCTTGCGCCATTGGTGAAGAATGCTGACCTGGTTGCCTAAAACAACAGAAATTCGGCGGTTTAAGTGGGTCATTCTCTTGGGAGTGATTTGCTTGAGCTTTGCGGTATGGCTGTTTGCTCAACCGGGAGTCAGTCAGGAAGTGGACGCGCTCAAACAGCAGCAGCAACAGATTGATCAACAGCGATCGTTGATTCAAAAAGAGCGCGATCGCTTACAAAAACTCGAACAGTCTGCCCAAACCAACCTCAAAGGACTTCGCAAAAATATTCAGGCGACGGCGGCTCAGATTCAACTCGGCGAAGCCAGACTCAACACGGCCACTCAGCAACTCAAAAAGCTAGAAGTTTCGCTAGAAGCGACCGAGAAGATTTATCGCACTCGCCAAAGTTCGACAATTTCTCGCCTTCAGTTTCTTCAGCGTCAGCAAGGAAGTCGCGGGTGGGCGGTATTGTTGCAAAGTCGCAATCTGAATGATTTTCTCGATCGCCGCTATCAACTCAAGCGGATCTTTCAAGCCGATCGCAAAATTCTCGCTAGCCTGAAGACGGATGCCGATCGCCTCGATCGCAAGCGTAGCCAGATCGAACAGCAAAAAAACGACATTGCTCTCCTGACTCAACAGCTACTCGCTCAAAAATCAGAATTTGAGGCACAGGCTGATTATCAAAAACAAGTTGTGGAGCGATTAAAGAGCGATCGCAGTGCCCTCGAAGCCGCCGAAGCGCAACTGGCTCAAGATTCTAAAAATATTGGTGAACTGATTCAAAAACGAGTCGCCGCAGCCCGTGCCAAAGACGGCATTGTAGTGCTGGGAACGGGCATGATGGGCTATCCCAGTGATGGCGAAATTACGAGCAGCTTTGGGTGGCGAGTGCACCCGATTTTGGGCTATCAGCGCTTTCATTCGGGGGTTGACTTTGGAGCGGACTATGGGAGTGTGATTCGAGCGGCCGATCGCGGAGTCGTGATTTTTGCGGGCTGGTACGGCGGCTATGGAAACGCAGTAATCATCGACCACGGCAACAATATCACCAGCCTTTATGGACACTCCAGCGAACTCTACGTCTCAGAAGGGCAGTCGGTCGAACGAGGACAGCCGATCGCCGCCATTGGCTCAACCGGACTCTCAACCGGGCCACATTTGCACTTTGAAGTCCGGCAAGCCGGAGAGCCTGTCGATCCGATGGCTTACTTTTAACCATTGCCCTCATCAAAATTGCGGAATGTTGAGTTTTTTGTAGAGATAGCGAGTTGCGATCGAAAGTTTTTACTTTCTGTCCACTTTGAGGATTAGAATGATGAGCCACTGACCGGAAGGCAGTTGTTTTAAAGGTGAATTCGATCCGAGTCTTTCGCTTCGCTAATCAGCACTTCTGCCCCCCAAGCTGCCAATTTTGGCGGACTTTCAGAAAAGATTTCTGGTTCAAAGTTCCTGGCTGGTGGGAATTTGGAGGCGTTCTCAGAGTCGCAAGCAAAGCGAAAGATGGAATTGAATTTGAAATTGAATTCTTGTCAAAAAAGGTGTGAGCGCAGATGGACTTTGTGACAATGACCAAAATTCACCACCATGAACGCGCAATTGAGACCGTCCCAGCAGAGTTTGAACACGCTGGGGAGCCTACTAATGGGCGCAGCAATCTTGTTTGCTTTGCCTGCCCAACCTCAAATGATCGTGCCTCAAGCTACCGCCGCCGCTAGAGTCAAACAGCGCGAACAGCAGGTACAGCAGATTCGTCCCGATCGCTACGACCTCACCCGCTACCCCGTCACCGACGCAAACGAACGCTACTGGCGCAATCTCCTCTGGTCAACTGCGATCACCGAACCTCAATCCGCCGTAGTTGACAAGACGATCGCTCAGATTCTCTCGCTCACGACTCGACGGGGACTTTCTAGCGCCCAAGCCAGAACGGTCGAAATGGCGATGCAGGTGGGCACTCAGCTTTATCTGAGCAATCCGACTCAGTACGAAAGCATCCAGCAGCAGTTTCAGCAAACCATTGAACGGAGCAGCAACGCAGAATGGGCGGCGATGTCGCTGTCAGCTTTGGCGCAGAGCGGTGCAGAGCGTGAACCTCGCAAACAGTGGAGCGATCGTCTTCAACAACGCTTTCCTCAATGGCGCAACAATCCGCATTTATTCACAACGCTGCAAGCGGCCAGTAGCCTCGATCGTCCCCGCACGACCCCGCCTCTCAAAGATTTGCTCAACTGGACGATCGCCCCTGGTCAGCTTCAGATGTATGTAATCTGTCGCCCCGATCGCGGTACGCTCTGCCAAACGGTTCTAAAAGATCGTCGCGGTCAGTTTGTGCGAGAAAAAGGGGAATTGTGGTCAGCGCCACTATTGACGCGATCGCTACATGGGTTAGCCAGCATCTTTACTCGTGGGCAAACGCCTCAAGGCATCTATCGCATCGAGGGCAGCATTCCTCAACCAGATACCGAATTTTTTAGAGCCTATGGCACCTTTCCGCTGGTCAATTTGTTTGTGCCGTCTGAGCCGGGAGTGAAAGCGTTCTTGCCCGATCGTCCCGGTCAGATTCGCGGATTGTCAGCCTATCGATCGCTTCTGCCTCCTTCGTGGCGCAATGATCTGGCGATGCAGCAAAGCTATTGGGCAGGGAGAGTGGGCCGCGGGCTATTTAGAATTCATGGCAGTGGAGAAGCACCCACTTTTTTTACCAACAACAGTCGCTATCCCGCAAGCGCTGGGTGGAATCCGACGATCGGCTGTCTCTCGGCTTTAGAGCTTTATGATCAGACCGGGCAACTTCAGCAGGCAGACATGCCCAAAATTTTGAATGTGCTCACAGCGACGGGTGGACGAAACTTTACAGGGTATTTAATCGTGGTAGAAGTTCCGGATTTAGCCAACAAACCCATTGCGATCGAGGAAATTGAGGCGATCGTAAATCCGTAAGTTTTGCTGAAATTCATCGAATCTTGTCAATCGGTTGCAAATTACGCCAATTTGCGGACTTGATCGAAAAGATTTGGGCGATGTGACCCATAGCACCTCAAAATCGCCCCAAAATCAGTTAGATCTAGCAGTGAAGTTGCTGAAACTGATTATGAACTTTTCTCGCTGGACAAAGTTTCTTCCTTTAAAACGCGGGCCGCTAAAATCCAGATGGAACCGATTCATTCTCATCAGCCTTCCGCTCTTTGTGCTGACGATCGCCCTCACCGTCTCATCGTCAAATCGGCTACTGGTGAATGGCATGTCTCAGGTGCCACTGTTCAACCTTGCCGGATTAAATCCTCTAGCTTCCAAAACATTCTCCCCGATTCTCTCTAGCTTTGACATTTCGCTGAAGTCTTTGTGTCGTCAAGGCAACTCGCTGGGCTATCAAGCGGCTACCGCGATCGGCGATCGTTCGATTCGCGATGCTAATTCGAGCGGCAGTTTAGAACCCCTTGCCCCCGGCTGGAAAGACAAGCTCTCGGCTCCTCCGTTTCCCCAAATTCACGGGCGGGCGCGTTTGGCAAAAGTTCCGGTGATGATGTATCACGACATCATTGCCGAAAAGCAAGTTTTCTTTGACGTTACGCCCGAAGAGTTTGAGTCTGCGTTGCAGTTGATTCAAAAAAATGGGCTGACTCCGATTAGTTTGGATCAGCTTGTCGAGCATTTAAAGACGGGAATCCCGCTGCCCAAGAAACCGATCGTTCTGACTTTTGACGACGGCTATCAGGGTCACTACAAATTTGTCTATCCGTTGTTAAAGAAGTATGGCTATCCGGCTGCGTTTGCGATCTACCCTGCCAAAGTCGGGACGACAAAGGGACGATCGAGTGTCACCTGGGAGCAACTGCGCGAAATGGTTGCCGACCCGTTGGTAACGATCGCTTCTCACAGCGTGACCCATCCTCTCGATTTGCGGGCGCTGTCTGATGAGCAACTCAAAAAAGAACTGGTCGAGTCAAAAAGTACGCTAGAGAAAGAACTGGGACAAGCGATCAAGTATTTTGTCTACCCATCGGGCAAAAATGACGATCGCGTGCAGCAAGGCATTCAGCAAGCTGGGTACGAAGCCGCCTGGACAATGAATGATGAAGAAACTCGGTTTTCAGAAGATTCAGAAAATTTGCTGACGATCGATCGTATTGGTCAGTCCGAGTTAGCTCAAGTCATCGAAAAAGCCGATGGTGGCCCGCCGCTCACCTTTTTGGGCAACAGCGCCCTCAACTTCTACGCCCCCGTGGAATTGACTCGCAAGACTTCTAGCCAAGTGCCGCTAATTTTTGCATCGGGTGGCAGACCGATCACGATTCACGCAGACAGCCGCTACCAGGTTTCTGAAATTATTGAGGGGACGAGTGCGATCGCGGCCGTCGATGGCGGATTTTTCTCACTCGAATCGGTGGATTCCAATATTATGATTGGCCCCGTTTTTAGCCAAAAGACAGGAAAATTTGTGCCAGGAAATCCCAAAGAACTGCCGTTGCTGAAAAACCGTCCCCTGGTCTTGATCAACGCCAACACGGTGAAGTTTATTCCCTTTGACCACACCCGTCACAACACACAAGCTGCGATGGAAGCCGAACTGCCTGGGTTGACCGATGCTTTTGTTGCGGCGGGTTGGTTGGTTAAAGACGGGCAGCCTCAAGACGCTCAATCCTTTGGCAAGCTATATGGATTTGATGCAGAACGCGATCGGGCCTTTTGGGGCGTAGATTGGGCCGATCGTCCTGTAGTGGGCGTTTCTGGCGATTATGTCAACTCGGTCAAATTTGGGGAAGCGCTGAGTCGGGCGGGTTTGCGAGATGCGATCATGCTTGATTCGGGGGCGAGTGCGTCTCTGGCTTACCAAGGCGAATCGATGATGGGCTACACGCCGCGTCCGGTGCCCCATGTCGTCGCGCTATTGCCCCCTGAGCCAGTCGAGACAGCTTGTGATGTGACCTCTCAAAAGCCTTGATTGCAGGTGAATTTGATCAAATCCTTCGCCGCGATTTTCTGTTCAAAAACGCCTCCTAAATTCCCGCTGGGACTTTGAAACTAGAGATCTTGTCTGAAAGTCTCTCAGAATTGGCAGTTTGGGGGGCAGAAGTGCTGAACACCGCAACGAAAAGACTTTATCTGACATTTCTGACATTCATCAGGTCTAGCAAAACGACTTCGAGTTGTTCGGTGGCTGTGATTTGGCTGAATTTTGAAAGGGCGCGTTGTTGTCCCGCTTGGGCGATCGCTCCCCACCTTTCTCGATCGTTAACCAGCGACGATAGCACTTCTGCCAACTCAAACGGATTCTCTGACTCAAATAGCAAGCCGTCCTTTCCCGGTTCTGCAACGACCTCTTGAGCGCCCCCGGTGCCACTTGTGACCAGCGTTAACCCGGCTGCCATTGCCTCAATCTGACTGATACCAAAGGGTTCTGGGAACCGGGACGGAAACACCAAGACATTGTGGCTTTGATACAGTTCGATCAGGTCTTGTCGAGACAGCGCGCCCACAAATTGCACCGTTTGCATTCCTTCTGACTGAACAAACCGTTTCAGGGCTTCGACAAAATCAGGCTGGAGAGAACCACCTGCGATCGTTGCCCTAAATTCAACGCCCATCTCCTGAAGCATCGATAAAGCCTCGATCAGTACATCTGCGCCCTTATAAGGAGCCACCAGACTCGCGTAGGCAATATGAAGACGATCGCGCTGGGGCAATTTTGCTTGATAAAAGGCCTCAACCTCTGCACCAGGATAAATCGTCTTCGTTGTCTCAGTTGGATATCCCGCCGCTTGCAGATTTTTTCTGACCCAATCGCTACAGGTAATCAGCCGAAACGTTGATTGGTAGGGGGTTTGGTCAGCCTCATAGTTGGGTTTGTCATTCATTAAGTAATGAGCAACAGGTACGTTTGCGGCTAACAACTGCCCTAAAATCTCAGTATCGTATTGCAAAAAATCGAGATTGCCCGCCAGACAAACATCAGGACGAAAGAACTGTAGATGTTGAGCAAGAACGTCTTGATTTTGACTCACGATCGCATCCAGCAATTCTTCTGATCGCCACTTTGGCCCTTGAGAAGTCCATTGACCTAGCAGTGAGAAACAACGCTCGGTCGCGGGTTCTGGATACTGACTGGGATGAGAAGCCGAAAATTCTGGGGTGTCGCTCGTCAGCACTAAAACCCTGTGTCCTCGATGTTGAAACAATCTGGCAAAGTCAGCGATCGATCGTTCATAGCCCCCCAAAATCTGCGGCGGATAGAGATTTGTGACTACCAAAATTCTCATAAGAGAACGCCCTGTCTAAAGAAAGTCTAAAGTCCAGTGTCTATCCAATGTCTATCCAATGTCTGATCTCGGTTTAACTCCAGACTCAAGGTACCTTGCCCACATCTGTTCGTAGGCGTTTTCCATCTCACGGGTAAATTGTTTTGCGTTCCACAGGGGCGCAGTGTGTTTGGAGTGTTTCAGCTTCCAGCTAACTTGTTGGCGGAGAGCCGCATCTTGCCCCAAACGAACGCCCCACTCTATATATTCTGCATCCGTCCAGGCGATGCCTTCTGTGATGCCTGCATTTTTGAGCATGGTGTAGCTGTTGCGAGCAGCAAACTGGTTGCCCACTCGTGTGACTAGCGGAATTTCCATCCAGAGAGTTTCGAGCGTTGTCGTTGCGCCATTATAGGGAAAGGTGTCGAGAACAATGTCAGCGATCGCCAAATTGGCCCGATGAATGGCTTCTGACGCGACGTTGGGGAGAAACCGAAAGCGATCGAACGCCACACCTTCCTCGTCAGCAAGTTCTTGAAAGAAGGTCTGGACGGCTTTTTGATCGGCTAATCCTTTGACCAAAAAGTAGCTGTTGGGCACCTGCCGGAGAATTTTTATTTGCAGTTTTGCCGTCTCTCGGTGACGCTTGTAGCCCCGTTGGGCACTCAAAAAAACCACTGCATCGGCAGGAATGTCTAACTCATCGCGCCTCACCGTCGGAATGCCAATCTCAAACCCTTCGACCGCAACGTAGGTCTGAGGCAGCCGCCAAATCTTCTCGACGTAATCCTCATCAGCCGCTTGGGGCAACACATAAGGGTCAGCGATGTAGTAGTCGATCGTAGACATTCCTGACGCATCCCACCCCAGCCAAGTCACTTGCACAGGGGCAGGTTTGAGGGCAATCACTTCGCAGGTAATGTCTAAAGTAATGCTGTCTAAGTCGATAAGAATGTCGATGTCGTCTTGAGAAATCTGGTCAGCAATGTCAAGGCTACTGGTCTCCATCAGACGCGCATAGTCAGCGACTTCAACGTACTGCGCCTGGAGGGAGTCGTTCATCTGCTTGTAGTTGACGAAGTAGAGATATAGCTCAAAGCGATCGCGATCGTGATATTTCATCAACCATCGGGCTAACCAACCAACCGAGTGGCTATAAAAGCAGTGACAAATATAGCCAATTTTGAGTTTTGGCTTCGTCGCGGCTTGAGATTTGAGTGAGTGGCGCTGCTGATAGCGATCGACCCGTTCTTCATAGCGTGACTGCATTTGGGTTCTGCAAATCTCTACGACCTGATTTTGTAGCCAGCGATTGCGCTGTGGCTCGTCGCGAAAGTAGGAGAAAAAGTAGTTGACAACCAGCAATCGGAGGGTCAACACAGAACTGATGGTTGCGGGCGGATTTGCGATCAGTTCTTCGAGCAGAGATTCATGCGTTTTGAGGGCTGAAATTGCTTCTTGCCAGTAACCTCCGGCATTCATCAAGCCTCGGATCAGAGAATGGCTGCTGTAAACCCGATCGGGCACTGTGTCAGACAGTTCAATACACTGCTTTGCCGCTTCGATGCCTTTGTCGTATTGTCGAGCGTTTTGATAGATGGGAGCTAATTCTGTCAAAACAGGTAAGTCATGCGTCCCAAGCTGAAGGCTCATTTCTAGCAAAGGAATTGCAAGATCGTCTCGGCAGTAGGTAAAAGAAAGTTTTGTGGCCGTCGGAACGAGCAGATAGGTCAACTCTCGACGATCGTCAATATGTGGAATACAAGCTTCTACAAATTTGAGAATGGCTGGATCGGGCAAAATCGTTTCGAGAAGCTGTTCTAACACGTAGAGCAAAAACGCTGAATCGACAACCCCTTCACCCGCCAGCAAGTCCATCACGCCCAGATTGGCAAAGTCGTCAGAGCTAAAACTTCCCAGGTTGATCGCCAGCAGAACACTCTGGAGCAAATTTTCTAAATCCGAAGGATGGAGTTCTCGAATGTATTGCCGAATCGCCCAGGCAATCGGCCACTCTTCTAGCGCTGCCTGTCGTTCTGCTTCTGATTTGAGGACTTGAATCAGGTCGATCGTCCATCGCTCAATTTCGTCAGCTTCTCCGTCGGCCATCGCCAGCATCCAGGTTGTCTGAGCTTCGGCTTCCTGACCTTGCAGCAACAGTGCCAACCCCATGCCCCAATAGAGCGATCGTTCTTCTGGGTAAGCCGCAGTTGCGTGATCATAAAGGGAAATGGCGCGATCGTAGTCTTTTTGAATGAGCGCTGCTTTTGCTTGTTGTTGCCAATCCCGCAATTGATTATCCATGTCTGTCACCCATCGCTACAAACCTCTATGACTGAATCTACCCAAACTCAAGACACCGCGTGATACCAAATTGATCTTTGAGTCCTACAGATCTTGGAGAGCAACCTAAATCCGCCACTTCTAGGGAACTTCAAGCCAAAGCAGTCTCGGATTCTCAAAGTCCCCCAGACTGGGGGATTTAGGGGGCGAAGGATCTGTAGCATTCACAAATTGATTGGGTATGACTTCTCTGAAATCCAACCTTCCAAAAAAATAGAGCAGGTATCAGGTCTACCCACTCTACGGTCAAATATTAAGCTCTGAAAGATGAAACTAGACCAAACTACTTTGCAAGAGGAATGGTGTCAGGTTCTGTACACTTCAAGTTAGTAGCGGTCAGGGTTGGTGTGGTTGCGTTGGTGGTTTGGGGGTTTTTGCTTTCGCACAAGACAGCCAGCGTCGTTGCTTCGCTCGTGTTGGGGTCAGCTTGAGCAATGGCCGCCATGCCAACGTAGGACTTCAGGGCTGCTTTCAAAGACGTACCGTAGATGACAACGTTCTCATTGGTTGCTTTGAGGTTGTTGACGGTGAATCTGTCGCCATCGTCGGCATAGCGATAGTTTGTGGTGTCACCTTTGACGGGTTTGGCCAGGCTGGTGATGCTGGTGGCGAAGGTGCTGCTTTCTAGAAAGTAAGCTTGTTGAGCGCGGTTGAGGGTGCCCACATATTGTCTGGCTTCAGACTGCTTGGCTTTGTTGGCCTGGTTCAAGAAGGAAGGCAAAGCGATGGCAGACAAAATCCCGATAATGATGATCACAACGAGCAATTCAATCAGGGTAAAACCCTTGTCTTCTTTCTTCGCGATCAGGTGTTGCAGAAACTTTGCCTTGAGTTCAGATTTCATTGAAAGAGGTCTCCTTAAAGATGCGGATTGGTTGAACTTCTAACGCCTGAATTTAACTTGCCCAACGCGATCGACTTTCATATCACTTCCCTAGAAAATCTTTGAGGGTCGAGATTGGTCGGGGGAGGCGAGGCTCCTTCCCTCTAAAATTGAACCGATCGCAGTCCTTTAATCCCTAAACCTGGGAGCATGACCCAAACGCCCTTTGACCAACTCGCAAAACAAGATCTGGAGGAATTTTTAGCGTCGATCGGTCTCATCGAGCGACAGTATGAGATTCCGGGGGAAGCAAAATTTGTCGATGTCGTGCGATTCGTTGCTAGGTAAATCCATAGCCTCGCCAATCGTTTTCTTTAACGTGAATTCGATGAAATCCCTCGCTGTGGCGATCACTCCAGGCAGCCCCCTAAATCCCCCAAGTTTGGGGGACTTTGAGCAAGAAATCCTGTCCGAAAGTCCCCCAGATTTGGGGGGTTGGGGGGCAGAAGCGTTAAATACCGAAGCGAAAAACCTCTATCGAATTCACGTTTCTTTAACGGTTGAACTTCCGGCTGAATGAGGGTGAAAGTCCCTCCGCCAAAATCTGGGGCTGACTCCCAATCCGTCCACACTGAGTAATGCCCCATTCTGAACATTCGTTGTTTCAAGTAGGCGCTGATGTCATTTGCCAATCTGCTGTATGGCAACGTCGATCGCGCGTTCTTTTTGTACATCAACCCCTTGAGAATATTCCAGCGTGAAGGGCACTTCGACATCGGGTATAACGCCTTTGCCTTCTAAGCGATCGCCGTCTACCAAGACATCTGCTACCGCTAGATAAAGTAAACTGCCGTCTTTCATAATAAAGGCTCGACCTGCAACGACGGCCCCGGCGGTTTTGCTACCGACAATTGTGCCAACTCGATATTTGCGAAATCCCTGCGCCAAGATTTCTTTACCGCTTCGAGACCCTTGATTGACTAACATCACGATCGGCTTATTCCATTGACCTTCGATTTGACGGCGATCGCCATCTCGCTCGATCAGTGTTAGAGAAGGAACCGACGACGTAAACAAACCCAGATAGCTCGGACTCGCCCCACCCCAACCATCGCGCAGATCCCAGACAAATCCATCTATGTTTCTCAAGCGATCGCTCAACGCTTCTTCAAGCTGATCTTGATACTGTTGGTCGGCGTATGACCAGACGTGAATGTATCCAATTTGTTTACCGTTGCGCTGAATGATCTCAACACTGTTCTTCATTGCGTCTAAAAACATTCGATTGGGATCAAATTTTTGAGGCGTGACAGCGATCGTTTGAGCGTTTCCAGAGGTGCGCTGAATTTGAACTTTTACCGATTTTCCAGCTTTGTCTACAAAAGACTGAATCGCCTGAAAGGGCTGATCATCGACGCTGAGAATACGATCGCCGACTTTCAAGCCTGCTTTTTCGGCGGGAGAACCATTCAAAATCGCGTTGATAAAAGTCTGATTGTTAATGTCTTTGGTGAAAATGCCAATGCCCGTATAGTCGAGTTTGCCGTTGGGTAGAAAGGGCTTGAGCTTGGATTGGATGGACGATCGAAAGATGCCTGCCAGTTGATAATAAGCGGGTTCAGTTTGTGTGTAAAAGCGGGTGTGAGAAGTTTTTAGCTCTGCCAGCATTTGATTGATTACGTCAGAAAAGGCGGCGGACGATGCTTTTGTGGCTTGCGATCGATACTTTTGCCGCATCGCCGACCAATCGACTCCATTAAATTTAGGATCATAAAAATTATCTCGAACCGTCTGCCAAACCTGGTCAAAGACTGCGGGCTGAGAATTAGTCGGAATCGCAGGCGCAATGACGCAAACTAACAGCACAATCAAACCGCTGATCAGGGTCATCATCGATCGACGGAACACATTTCCTTGCATGGATCGACCTCTAAAAATCGCTTTTTCACTCTACCGTGTGCTTTCAAAATCGTGGAGAGGATATACGCTATAAGAGTCTCAACGCTTCAAAAAATTGCTTATGCAGTCCCTTAGTCGTGTTCTCAAAAGTTTGAAGACCTATCGTCTGGTCGCATTTGGAGCCTTGCTGAGTTTGCTGTTGTTGACGGCGGCCAATGCCATCACTCCGCAACTGTTTCGCTGGGGAATTGACGAGGGAATTTATAAGCAAGATTTACGCATTGTTTTGGAGAGTGCAGGTTGGATGGTGGGGGCCGCGATCGCCCGTGGGTTGTTCAATTTTGGGCAGAGTTTTTGGGCAGAAGCGGCGTCTCAAGGGATTGCTTTTGACCTTCGTAATAAGATCTTTAGCAAAATCGAAAATCTTAGTTTTAGCTATCACGATCAGGCGCAAACTTCCCAGCTACTTACCCGTGTCACCAGCGATATCGAGCAGATTCGTACCTTTGTGGGCACTAGCTTGATTCAGGTGATTGGTGCAGTCGTGACTTTGGTGACGATCGCAGTGATTCTATTACTGATGAATTGGCGATTAGCGTTGATTACTTTGTCCGTTGTACCGCTTGCTGGCTGGATATTAGGGCGATTTCTCACCCGCAATGATCACTTGTTTCGTCAGGTTCAAGAACAGCTTGCCGATTTGAATTCAGTGCTGCAAGAAAATCTATTGGGCGTACGAGTCGTCAAAGCGTTTGTTCGAGAATCAGCCGAGCGATCGCGCTACACCCTAATGAACGATCAGCTTGTGACCGTCAACATGAAAACGATTCGGGCCATTCGCAATACGTTTCCGTTGATCTTTTTGTTGAGTAATCTGATCACGTTAGCGGTCGTAGGTTATGGCGGGGCTGCTGTCATTGATCAACAATTTTCGATTGGCGAACTGGTTGCTTTTAATTCTTATTTACTGTTGGTGCTTCAGCCCATTTTGTTGATTGGATTTGCGGCTCCTGCGATCGCTCAAGCGGCCGCTTCCGCCGATCGTGTGTATGAAGTGGTTGATGCCGAAATTGAAATTCGCGATCGTCCCAATGCCGTTCCGTTTGAGCAATGTGGGGGACGAATTACCTTTGAGAACGTGTCGTTTCGCTATCCGGGATCAACGATCGAAGCGATCAAAAATATTTCCTTTGAAACCAAACCCAACGAACTAATCGCCATTTTGGGCATGACGGGTTCTGGTAAAAGTACGATCATGAATTTGATTCCGCGATTTTATGATGTGACGGCGGGCGCAGTGCGAATTGATGGGCGAGACGTGCGAGATTTTACGCTACAAAGCCTACGATCGCGCATCGGCACCGTTTTTCAAGCCACAACTCTCTTCTCTGGGACGCTGCGAGAAAATATTGCTTACGCCGTCCCGGATGCCTCACTCGATCAGATTATCGAAGCCGCCAAAACAGCCCAGATTCACGACTTCATTACCAGTCTGCCTGATGGGTATGACACGATCGTCGGGGAGCGCGGGGTCGGATTGTCAGGGGGACAGAAACAACGGATTGCGATCGCTCGAACGCTACTCACCGATTATCGAATTTTGATTCTAGACGACAGTACTTCAGCCGTGGATGCTCAAACAGCGGCCCAAATTCAATCTGCATTAGATGACCTGATGCGACGAAAAACTTGTACCGCTTTTGTGATTGCTCAGAGAATCAGCACGGTACGTAACGCCGATCGCATTTTACTCATGGATAAAGGACACTTGGTTGCACAAGGAACCCATGAATCGCTAATGCAAACGAGTTCGCTATACGGTGCCATTTTGGAATCTCAAGTAAAACGTTCGGTCACAACTTCTGCAATACAATAAAGAACCAACTGGAAGGTAAAAGATGGTACAAACTTCTCCTAAATCGCTAACGCTGGCAGACTTTCTAGCGCTACCAGAAACTAAGCCTGCCAGTGAGTATATTGATGGTCAAATTATCCAGAAACCGATGCCCAAAGGAAAGCACAGCGTTATTCAAGGTGAATTAGTTCCTGCAATCAATACAGTTCTTAAACCTCAGAAAATTGCGAGAGCTTTTCCAGAATTGCGATGTACGTTTGGAGGTCGATCGACGGTGCCCGATGTATCTGTGTTTGTTTGGGATAGAATTCCTCGTGACCAAAATGGTGAAGTTGCGGACACTTTTCTAATCGCTCCAGACTGGACAATTGAGATTTTGTCACCTGAGCAAAGTCAAACAAAAGTCACCAAAAATATTTTGCATTGTTTAAAGCACGGCACTCAGATGGGTTGGCTAATCGATCCAGAAGAGCGATCGCTAATCGTTTACTTACCCCAACAGTTACCCGAAGTCTTTGACGAGCCAGAGTCACCATTACCCGTTCCCGCATTCGCCAACCCATTACAGCTAACGTTGGGAAATTTATTTGCCTGGTTGTTGGAGTGATCACAGGCTCAAGTGATCAGAGATTCAATAGAACGGAATACTTCTCCTCGAATTCTTCTAACTTTAACCCGCTATGAGATTTCCCGCAGTTGCATCTGACCAGACAAATCGACAAACCTCAACGCTAGAACGCTTTTTACAGTACCTACAACCCTATCAAAAAGAGATTCCGATCGCCCTCGGATTTGTGATGATTGGCGCAGCGACCCAGGCGATCGGGCCCTTTCTCATCGGCTGGTCAATTGACAATCTGATTGTTCCAGGAAACTTACCTGGTTTGTTGCTGATGTTGGCTGCGTTGGCGATCGTATATATTCTCGGTGTCACTGCGATTCGTCAACAGATTTTGCGTATTATGTCGATTGTACAGCGCTTGTTGGCTCAACTGCGACAGGATATCTTTCTCAAAATTCAAAGCTTGCCGTTAAGTTTCTTTGATCGCAGCGAAGCGGGAGATTTGATGAGCCGTCTGCTGAATGATGTCAATACTGTAAATCAAGCATTCGGACAAACGATCGCTCAGATGTTGGGGAATTTATTTAGCTTGATTGGAATTGTGATCGCAATGCTGATCATCAATCTACAACTGGGGCTTGTCAGCAACTTAGTGGTTCCGTTGATGATTTTTACTACAGGGCTGTTTTCACGCTGGGCGAGAGCGAGGTTTCGGGTAACCAGACAAACGATCGGAGAGCTTTCGACTCGCCTTGAAGAAGACTTGGGCAGCGTTCGAGAAGCGCAGGCTTTTAATCGAGTTTCGCTCAACATTGAGGAATTTAGCAGTCTGAATGCGGCCAATCGAGATGCAAATATTCAGGCGGTGGCAATTACGGCGGCATTTTTACCGTCGATCGATTTTCTCAATACGCTGGCGACGGCAGGCGTGCTGGCTTATGGGGGCTATCTTGCGGTGACAGGTTCGGCAACCGTGGGCGTAGTGACGGCGTTTTTGCTGTATGTGCAGCAGTTTTTTCGACCGATTCAAATTCTCAGTCAGTTTTACACGCAAGCACAGTCCGCATTTGCAGGATTAGAGCGCATCTTTTCACTTTTGGATGAACCCTCACAGCTTAAGGATGCGCCAAATGCGATCGAGATGCCGCCCATGCGAGGAGAAGTCACCTTTGAGAATGTCGAGTTTGGCTACACCAAAAATCAGCGCGTTTTGAATGGCGTAACCCTTCAGGTACAACCCGGTCAGATGATTGCGTTAGTCGGACAAACCGGAGCGGGAAAGAGTACGATCGTCAATCTGATTCTACGTTTTTATGATGTGACAGGCGGGACAGTTAGCATTGACGATTATGATGTTCGGAGTGTGAGTCAGGCGAGTTTGCGCCGTCAAATTGGCATTGTTTTACAAGATACCGTTTTGTTTAGTGGTAGCGTTGCTGAAAACATTGCGTTCGGTCGTCCTCAAGCAACCCAGGCTGAAATCGAAGCGGCGGCTCAGGTGGCAAACGTGCATGAATTTATTACAACACTACCTCAAGGCTATGCAACTCTCTTGGGCGAACGTGGCGCAACCCTCAGTCAAGGACAGCGACAACTGATTAGCATTGCCCGCGCCGTTTTGATTGACCCAAAAATTCTGATTTTAGACGAAGCCACTAGCAGTATCGACACGCGCACAGAAGCGCTCGTACAGTCTGCGATCGCTCGTCTCCTAAAAAATCGCACCAGTTTTGTAATCGCCCATCGTCTCAGTACAGTGGCTCAAGCCGATCAAGTTTTAGTCGTTCAACAGGGTCAAATTGTAGAACGAGGCACCCACAGCGAACTGATGGCCCAAAAAGGCATCTACGCTAATTTGTATGCCCTTCAACTCGGTGCAGCGCTGGTTGAATAAACTCAGTCGATTGAGTGAATCTGACTTTGCATCCAGTTCTCTCCCTTTTTAAGCTACTGTGTACAGACAAGTTGATTAGATTCGTCCTTACCGAATTGCTTCGCCCCCTAAATCCACTATTCTGAGGGGCTTTGAGCAAAAATAAGCTTTTTAGTTTCAGAAGTTTTTCATTCTTCAAAATTCAGGTCTGTAGCCGCTAAACTGAAACTATCCCCCTCTTTTAATCACCGATGTTTGGAACTTTTCAGCAAAGCAACCTGAGAATCGAAGTCAACGCCTCTGAGGAAACGCTTCGCAAAAATTTGGCTTCTCCTGCTCAATTTCCCAAGTGGCTCTGGTTTGAGCGATTTTCGGCTGGGTTGCCTGATGAAGTGCGTCCGGGGCAGACGTTCAAAAGTTGGGTGGGGCCGATCGCCATTCATCATCAGGTTGAAATTGTGGAACCTAATCGAATTCGGTTTTTGTTGAGTCAGGGAATTGATGGGTTTCACGAATGGGCCTGGGGCGAGGGTTGGATTCAGTCGCGCATTGAAGGCATTTCGGCACTCCCGATCAATCTCGGACAGACGGCAAGTTTGCTGTGTCTCAAGCAGTTTTTGCAAGGTTCTTCGATGAGTTAAGGTCGATTTGGATGGGATTTTTTTGCTCAACCGCTAATCCGATCTGCCCCCCAAATCCCCCACAAGTGAGGGACTTTGAACCGGGAGCATCCCAATTGTGCAAAATCTCGGATTGCCCTCCTCACGAAGTGGGGCGAGAGCTTTGCCAGCCCGTCTCCCCAGTGAGAAGGGAGTCAGATCTCTTGTTCCCTCTCTTGGGGGAGCTACGGTGTATAGACTTGTGTATACTCACTTCGTTCTAGTCGGCTTCAGCCCCCTAAATCCCCCATTCTGGGGGACTTTAAGCAAAAAAGACTTCCAGAATTTAGAACCCTGATCAGCGTTCAAAGTCCCCCAAATTTGGGGGATTTAGGGGGCGAAGGATTACGGCAAGTACAGATCAATCGACTTGTGTATACACGGTAGCCTTGGGGTTAGGGTGAGGGCAAAAAGACTGTGCTACACAATTGGGATCCTCCCCTTTGAACCGAACACTTATCCGAAAGTCCTCCAGAATTGGGGGTTGGGGGGCAGAAGACGCAAACAGCAAGGGGCTGCGTTCTCATCAAAAACTCACGATTCAGCCAATCTTCGTCGCTGTCGGGTGAGAATACTCATCACTTCGCCAAACGAGGGCGCAGGCAGCAAAGGACTCCAATCATTCGCATTCGCAAATCGTCGAACGTGCAAATTTTGAATGGTTTCGGTCACGCCGTCTGAAGAACCGATGATCAACACGCGCAACGCTTCATACTCATCAGATTGAGGGATCGCAACATCAGGTAAGAGATCCTGAAGCGGAATGCGAAGCGAAGTAATCGTGAAACGGGGAATGGAATCGGGAAGGAAACGACGTTGAATCGCTTCTAGAAATGCGTAGGCGAAATCGCACAGCCAAAAGCCAGCGTTCAAAAGACGTGCCATGATGAATACTCCAAGTTTAGGTTTCCGAAGAAACCCAAAAAACTAGCCGCCCCAAAGAGCAGAACAAGTCGGAGCGGCCAAAGGAGTGATAGAATTCTCCATTAGCCCTCTGGACTGGTGCAGTCAGTCTCGTGGGTTAGCTGCCCTTCGTTGCTTGCTACAACTTGGGGCGGCGACAGACCAGGTTTTTTGGGCAATCAGACAGCCTTCCGGTGAAGAAAAGGTGTCCTTGATTTGAGAGAATATCTGGAAATTTGATTCTCGTCAAGTGGATAGTTCAATATTTTTCTAAAGGGTCAGAATCCTCGATAAAACGACGATCGAACATCAAATCCAATGACCGGAGAACACCATTTAGCCAAGCTTCTGAAATCAATGCAGCCAGTTCTTCATCCAGAAGAGTGTGTATTTTGCTGCGTCTCTGAGAAGTTGATGGAATGCCTTAATGTATCGGCGATCGCTCAGTTTCGAGAATCTGAAGGAATCACTTTAATTATTACTAAACAGGAAGCTGAAAACGCAAATCTGGAATATCAGTACGTTTCAAAGATGATTACGTTATCGATCCACTCCAGTCTGAACGCGATTGGATTTCTGGCAGCAATTACCACAAAGTTTGCAGAACATGGAATCAGCGTGAATGTCGTTTCTGCTTACTATCATGATCACTTATTTGTAGCGGTTGAGAATAGCGATCGTGCCCTAAAATTACTGCTAGAGATGAGTCATTCCGCAGCCAATGAATAGTAAATGATCGCCAAAAATCGAATCGGTAACTCAATCAATCGCTCCGGCCCGTGGGGAATGTCGCCTTGAAAGGTCAGTGAATCTCCCGGCTCCAAAATGTAAGTCGATTGCCCATGACGATACTCGATTTTGCCCTCCAACATGTGAATAAATTCTGTCCCCGGATGCTCAAAGGTGGGAAACACTTCTGACGCATCATCCATCGTGATCAAAAACGGCTCAAATAATTTAGTTGGCCCCTGATCGTAAGCCAGCAAATGATACGTATGTCCGCGTTTTGTGCCCCGTCTGACCACCTCCATTCCTGCACCTTGCTTGACCAGTTGTGCGCCCCCTTCTGGAATGTTGTAATTGCGAAATAGGGTAGAAAGCGACACGCCCAACGCTCCAGACAACTTTGCTAACGTCTCTAGACTGGTCGCGGTTTGAGCATTCTCAATTTTAGACAACATGCCACGAGAAATTCCCGTCTGATCAGAAACCTCAGCGATCGTTAACCCATGTTTTAACCGTAACTCTCGGATCGTATTGCCCAAATACCGCTCTAACGCATGTTCAGCAAAAGACTCCACAATTTTTGTCGTTGCTTCCGTCATGCTTTCACCTCGCGATCGCTCATAATTTGAATCATAGCAAGAAACTTTGTTGACAGATATGAAACAATCAGGCACTATAAACCAATAACTGATGTCCTCCATTCATAATCCTCTAGTGTCCACGGCCAGACGGTATACTCTGAGTCTTTCTTGTCCCGATCGCGTCGGTGTAGTGGCGGCCGTGAGTACGTTTATTGCCAGTCATCAGGGCTGGATTACGGAGGCGCAAAACCATGCCGATCAGATGGCCCAGCGTTTCTTTTTGAGACACGAAATCTTGGCGGATTCGTTGCCGTTTGGGATCGATGAATTTCGGCGGCAGTTTGCAGCGATCGCCCATCCCTTTCACATGGATTGGAAGATCACCGATTCTGCTCAAAAAAAGCGGGTGGTCATTCTGGTCTCCAAATTAGAACATTGTCTGTATGATCTGCTGTCTCGCTGGCAAAGTCAGGAACTAGACATCGAGATTCCCTGTGTGATCTCCAATCACGAAAAATTTCGCAAATTTGTCGAGTGGCATAGCATTCCTTTTTACCATGTACCCGTCACGCCTGAGACAAAACAAACTGCCTACGACAAAATTCAATATCTGTTTGCTCAAGCTCAGGGCGATGTGATGGTGTTAGCCCGCTATATGCAGATTCTCACGCCGGAAATGTGCGATCGCTATCCCGGACAGATTATCAACATTCACCACTCATTTTTACCGTCGTTTGTTGGCGCAAAACCTTATCATCAAGCCTACGATCGCGGTGTTAAACTGATCGGCGCAACCTGTCACTACGTCACTTCAGAATTAGATGCCGGCCCGATTATCGATCAAGATGTAAATCGCATTGACCACACCGATTCGATTGAAGATTTAGTCCGATACGGAAAGGATATTGAAAAAACAGTACTCGCTAGAGGATTACGATATCACGTCGAAGATCGCGTTCTGCGACACGGCAATAAAACAGTAGTATTTCGCTAGGAGAAATCGATGCCCCTACGGTTGTTGAAATTTGGATTACTCAAGCAGCATCCAGAGCCGCGAATGTTTCGGCAGCCCGATCGCTTAAAGTCTAATTATGACTTAGTGATCATTGGCGCGGGAGGTCACGGATTAGCCGCAGCATACTATTTATCACGCGATTATGGCATCAAAAATATCGCTGTTATAGAAAGAGGCTACATCGGTGGCGGCAACACAGGACGGAATACGACGATTATTCGATCAAACTACCTGACTCCCGAAGGCGTTAAATTCTACGATGAATCAGTTCGGCTCTGGCAAGACTTGTCAGAAGACTTTGATTTGAACCTGTTCTACTCGACTCGTGGACACTTCACATTAGCCCACACGGACGCTTCAGTACGCACGATGCGTTGGCGAGCAGAAGTCAACAAACATTATGGAATTGATAGCGAATTAGTCGATGCGGAGGCCGTCCAAAAAGCCTGCCCTGAGATGGACATTTCCTGCGGCGGCAAGGCTCCCATTTTAGGCGCACTTTATCACGCTCCTGGCAGTATTGCTCGACACGATGCTGTCGCCTGGGGATATGGACGCGGAGCCGACCAGCGCGGGGTCGAAATTCATCAACAAACTGAAGTTCTCAACATCACCGTTGACTCCGGGAAGGTGACAGGCGTTCAGACTTCACGCGGTCACATTTCTACGCCCAAAGTGCTGTGTGCAGTCGCGGGATTTACGCCTCGATTGTTGGAGATGGTCGGGCTACGATCGCCCCTCTACATTCACCCCCTCCAGGCGATGGTCAGCGAACCGATGAAGGCGTGGCTTGACCCAATCATCGTCTCAGGCAGTTTGCACGTTTATGTCAGCCAGACGGCGCGAGGAGAACTGGTGATGGGCGCTTCGCTTGATCCTTATGAATTGCACTCGACGCGATCGACCCTCGACTTTACCGAAGGATTGGCAGCTCACATGTTAAAGCTATTTCCATTTTTGTCTCACGTCAAGGTGGTGCGCCAGTGGGCAGGCATGGCCGACATGACTCCAGACTTTGCCCCCATTATGGGAAAAACCGCCGTTGAGGGCTTTTATCTCGATTCGGGTTGGGGCACCTGGGGCTTCAAAGCAACGCCTGTCTGTGGCAAAACGATGGCGTATACGGTGGCCCACGATCGCCCTCACCATCTGATTCAAGACTTCTCACTGGCGCGCTTTGAAAAGTACGAATTGGTGGGTGAAAAAGGGGCGGCTTCGGTGGGGCATTAATCATGAAAATAATGACTTGTCCGGTAAATGGGGCGCGGGTGATTTCAGAATTTGTCTGTGGTGGAGAAGTGCGATCGATGCCCAACCCACAAACCTGTGATGACAAGACCTGGGCGGATTATGTGTTCCTGCGAAATGGGGCACCAGGCATTAAAAAAGAATGGTGGTGTCATACGCCCAGCAATACCTGGTTTATCGCTGAACGAAATACCCAAACGGATGAGATTTTAAGCACTTATTTGTTGGGTGAGGAAGCGCAATGAGAAGACTACCGCCAATCATAGGTGAATGGATCGATCGCACTCAACCAATCGAATTTTTCTTTGAAGGTCAACGCTTTACAGGCTACAAAGGAGATACGATCGCGAGTGCATTGTGGGCTGCGGGTCAACAGATTTTAGGACGCAGTTTTAAATATCATCGGCCTCGCGGAATTTTGAGTTTGGCGAATCATGACATCAATACGCTGATGCAGGCAGGTGAGAAGCTGAATATTCGTGCAGATGTGACACTGATAGAGCCAGGAATGTCACTCACCTCCATTAATACTTTTGGCGATGTGACGAACGATCGCGCCAGCGTTCTCAATTATTTCTCCCGATTTTTACCCGTTGGTTTTTATTACAAAGCATTCCACGATCGCCGACTTTTTCCCGTTTGGGAACGTCTAATTCGCAACCTCACCGGACTGGGAAAAGCCGATCCATCCACTCCTCATATTTCCACACCCAAATGCTACGATTTTTGTGATGTGTTGGTGATCGGTTCTGGTCTATCGGGACTCTCAGCCGCCCTGTCAGCAGCCAATTCTGGGGCAGATGTGGTAATTGTGGAGGAGAGCGATCGACCCGGCGGATCAAGCACTTATCAAATCGGAACTGAACCGCATCGAGTAGAGAAAGTTAATGAATTATTAAACGCTGTAGAGAATCATTCTAAAATCTGTCTCTACACGGGAACGCAAGCAGCCGCCTACTACGCAGATTACTGGATTCCGCTCATTGATAAAGAACGCATGACAAAAATGCGGGCCAAAGCGGTGATTATCGCCAGTGGTGCCTACGAACAACCTGCGGTATTTCACAATAATGATTTGCCAGGTGTTATGTTAGCGTCAGCCGCACAACGTCTCATTTATCGCTACGCTGTCAAACCGATGAATCGAGCGATCGTACTTATCGCCAATGTTGAAGGATATCAAGCGGCGATCGATTTGATCACACAGAATGTAATAGTTGCCGCAATCATCGATCTCCGTCAAAAATCCCCAGAAGATTCGCTAAAACAAACGCTACAAGCCAAAGGAATCCCCATCTTTTCGGGCTACTGCATCTATGCTGCAAAACCGAATCCAGGCGGTGATGGGCTAAGTGCTGCGGTGATTTGTCCAGTTGGTGCAGACAGCAGCCCAGAGGTAAATTCTCGCCAAACGATCGCGTGTGATGGCATCGTCATGAGTGTCGGTTGGGCACCTGCGGCCAATTTGCTCTATCAGGCTGGCACCAAAATGCGGTTTGACGATTGCCTTCAGCAGTTCGTTCCCGATCATATGCCGGACGGGATTTTCGCCTGTGGGCGCGTCAATGGTGTGTTTGAGTTTGAGAAAAAATGGCTGGATGGCGATCGAGCAGGATTAGCCGCCGCAAGCTTTCTAGGACTCCCAACTAAAGGCGGTGCATCGGGAGAAATCTATCGATCGCAGGTATCACCGTCACACCCTTGGGCGATCGTGCCTCATCCTGCTGGCAAAAATTTCGTAGATTTCGATGAAGATTTGCAGCTAAAAGATTTCTACAACGCTGCTCAAGAAGGATTTGATAACATCGAGTTACTCAAGCGGTACACAACAGTTGGAATGGGGCCCAGTCAGGGTAAGCATTCTAATATGAACGCTTTGAGAATACTGGCGAGAATCTCTGGTAAATCACCGGGAGAAGTAGGAACGACTACAGCCCGACCATTTTTTCATCCCGTCCCGTTATCGCATTTGGCAGGCAAAGGATTTACACCAGAGCGACAAACGCCCCTTCACAGCCGACATATCGCACTGAATGCGAAAATGATGCAGGCGGGAATGTGGAAGCGTCCTGAATACTATGCCCAGTCAGGGAAGAGCGCCAAGGACTGCATTCGTCAAGAAGTTGAAGCCGTGCGGAAAAGGGTGGGCATAATCGATGTCGGAACACTTGGAAAACTTGAAATTCGCGGGCCAGGTGCGGCTGAGTTTTTAGAGCGAGTGTACACCGGACGTTACTCCAATCTGAAAGTAGAAATGTCTCGCTATGCGCTGATGTTAGACGAATCAGGTGTAGTCATTGACGACGGAGTAATCGCCCGATTGGGAGCCGATCGCTTCTACTTCACAACCACGACCTCTGGAGCCACCCAAATTTATCGAGAATTGTCCCGTTTGAACACGATGTGGCGCATGGATTGCGGAATTGTGAATTTGACGGGGGCACGATCGGCGATCAATCTAGCGGGCCGTTATTCTCGTGACGTTCTCTCAAAATTAACCAACCTCGATCTCTCTAGCACTGCATTTCCTTATCTGGCGGTTCGTCAAGGTGACATTGCTGGCATTCCATCCACATTGATGAGAGTAGGATTTGTGGGTGAATGGGGCTATGAAATTCACGTTGCGGCTGAGTTTGCGCCAGCATTGTGGGATGCGTTGATAGAGTCCGGGCAAACCTATGCCATTCGTCCATTTGGAGTCGAGGCGCAGCGGTTGTTGCGTCTGGAAAAGGGGCACCTGATTGTCGGCCAAGATACGGACGGGTTAACCACGCCCTTTGAAGCAAATTTAGGCTGGGCTGTCAAAATGGATAAGCCTTTCTTTATCGGTCAGCGTAGTCTAGAAATCGTGGGCAAACGATCGCTCAAACAGCAGTTAGTCGGCTTCATGCTAGACGCAGATTTTTCGGGCACTGCACCCCAGGAATGTCACTTAATTATCGACCACAACGAGATTGCAGGACGCATCACCAGCATTGCCTTTAGTCCGACGCTCAACCGATTTATTGGACTCGCCTACATTCAGCCCCACCTTGCCGAGATCGGAACTCGATTTTCGATTCGGGTAGATGGGTTGTCAATCGCGGCCACCGTCACCCCAACGCCCTTCTACGACCCCGGTAACGATCGCCAAAAAACAGAAGTTCCTCAACGTCAGGAGGTCGCAGTATGAAGCGTACCAGCCCACTTTATGACTGTTTGCAATCGCTCAACGGTTCATGGCAAGAAATCAATGGGGTGCTCTCTCTGGTTGATGTCCAGACCGATTTAACGTCTCATCTGAGTGTGGTTGATCGATCGTTCCTAACTCGATTTGGGGTGAAAGGTTCGGGTGCAGCGTCCTGGTTAGAAGGTCAAGGAATTGCGGTGCCTGATCGCCCCAATACCTGGAATTCTCTTCCTCAAGCTGGAATCATTGCTCGATTGGGATTGACTGAATTTTTAATTGAAGACAGCATTCACAGTCGCGTTGCCGATCAGTTGTCAACAGCGTGTGATGATCTGCCTTCTAAAGTGTATCCCGTGCTACGTCAGGATGCAGCGATCGCTATTCAAGGAAGTAACATTCATGAGTTATTACAGCAAACCTGTAGCGTTAACTTTCGTGCTTTACCATTAGCCGAAAATCCTGTTATTTTAACCTCAATGGTGGGGATGTCGGTGACAATCATTCCGGGTGAGTCGTATCGAATCTGGTGTGACGGTACGTTTGGAGCGTATTTGTGGCGAACCTTGGAAGCGATCGTGGAGGAGATGAGGGATTGAAAAGGGATGAGGGGTGAGATGGGGTTGGTTAATTTTTAGAGGAGAACATTTGAATGACACCCGCAGACGCAAAGCAATTTTTGGAAAAACATCAGGTTAAATTTGTGCTGGCGCAATTTGTGGATATGCACGGGACTGCTAAAACTAAGGCCGTTCCTGCCTCCCATTTTGACGATATTCTTGACCCTGGCGCGGGGTTTGCGGGGTTTGCGGTGTGGGGTTTGGGAATGCAGCCCAACAGTCCCGATTACCTGGCGGTGGGCGATCCGTCAACGCTGAGTCTGGTGCCCTGGATGCCTGGATTTGCGCGAATGGTTTGCGTCGGACATGTTCACGGACAGCCTTATCCCTACGATGCGCGATACATCTTACAACAGCAGATCGATCGCCTCACCCAAAAAGGCTGGACATTCAACACCGGACTTGAACCTGAATTTGTATTGTTGAAGAAAGACGATCGCGGCAACATTCAACCCTGTGATCCCACGGACACTCTGGAAAAACCTTGCTACGACTACAAAGGACTGTCTCGCAGTGTCGCCTATATCGAAAAATTAGTGTCGAGTCTGCAAACGGCTGGCTTTGATGTCTATCAAATTGATCACGAAGATGCCAACGGACAGTTTGAAATCAATTACACTTACACCGATTGTTTAACCTCTGCCGATCGCTATATCTTCTTCAAAATGGCAGCGTCAGAAATTGCTAAAGAAATGGGGCTGATTTGCACCTTTATGCCCAAACCGTTTGCAAATCGGACGGGAACTGGGATGCATATTCATATGTCGATGTCGTCTAATGAATCGAGTAATTTGTTTGCGGATGAGAGCGATTTCCGTCAGTTAGGATTGTCAAAACTGGCGTATCACTTTTTGGGCGGATTGTTAGCTCATGCTCCCGCATTGACTGCGATCTGTGCGCCTTCGATTAATTCTTACAAACGGCTGGTCGTTGGTCGGGCATTGAGTGGCGCAACCTGGGCACCTGCTTATATTAGCTACGGCGATAATAATCGAACTAGCATGGTGAGAATTCCCGGTGGTCGGCTAGAGCTGCGTTTGGCGGATGGGTCATGTAATCCTTATCTGGCAACGGCTGTCGCGATCGCTGCTGGCTTAGATGGCATCGAAAAAGAACTCGATCCGGGTGAACCTCACAACGTTAATTTGTATGACTTTTCGGACGCTGAACTGAAAGAAAAAGGAATCGGAGTTTTACCGCAAAATCTCAAAGAAGCGATCGACGCACTCGAATCAGATCACGTTATCAAGAATGCACTTGGCGTATTAGCGGATGAATTCATTTCACTCAAGCGAATGGAATGGGTTGAATATATGCGTCATGTCTCTGAATGGGAAGTACACCGTTATTTAGAATTCTTTTAAACCTATGTGTGGAATTGTTGGACTACTGATCAAAAAACCAGACCTTCGAGAATCACTAGGCGAATTAATGGTGCCGATGTTGATTGGAATGAGCGATCGCGGCCCTGATTCTGCCGGACTTGCCGTATTTACAGAAACGCTGGCGGACACTCATCGAAAGTACAGCTTATACAGTGGAGAACACGTCATCGACTGGTCAGAATTAGTGCAAGCGTTTCAGACTTTCTCCAATAGTGACGCTGAGATTGAAATTCAAAATAATCATGCCGTTCTCACATCTGACAGCACTTCGGAAACGGTGAAACAATGGCTCAAAGAATGCTATCCACACATTCATCTCTTATCAACGGGACGCAAAATCGATCTCTATAAAGACGCTGGGAAACCCCTGGAAGTTAGCGATCGCTACCACTTCAAAACGCTAAAAGGTACGCATCTGGTAGCACACACGCGCATGGCGACCGAATCCGCTGTTACCCCCGCTCACGCTCACCCCTTCACGGCTGGAGAAGATTTCTGCCTCGTCCACAACGGCTCTCTGTCTAACCATCACGAGATTCGCCGCAAACTAGAACCGCAAGGCATTGAGTTTGAAACCGACAACGATACCGAAGCGGCCTGTCGTTATTTAGAGTGGCGAATGCGCGAAGGCGACGACCTTGAACTGGCCATGCAAAAAGGCTTTGAGGAACTAGACGGCTTCTACACCTTTCTCATGGGCACTGCGGACAAACTGGCCCTCGTGCGGGATGCGTTTGCCTGTAAACCTGCGATCGTCGCCGAAACCGATGATTATGTGGCGATCGCGTCTGAGTTTCGATCGTTGGCTCATCTACCTGACGTAAAACATGCTCACATTTATGAACCCGCCCCAGAGGAGATGCACGTATGGAAGGTGTAGTATTTGACCTGACCAAAACGCCATTACGAGAGATCAACCACTTTTTGCATCACGAGTCCGCTTCCAAAGTCACCATTCTCAACCCCGATGGCGCTCACAATATTGCGGTCGGATTAAATGCACCCATTGAAGTCGAAATCGTCGGACACGCAGGCTACTACGCCGCAGGCATGAATCAACTGGCAAACGTAACCATTTTTGGCAACGCAGGAACCGGGGTCGCCGAAAATATGATGTCAGGGCGAGTGCAGGTCAAAGGCTTTGCGTCAGTCTCAGCGGGAGCTTCAGCCCAGGGCGGTCTGTTGATTATCGAAGGAGATGCCAGTTTGCGCTGTGGGATTTCGCTCAAGGGCGGCGATATTGTGGTGGGTGGCAATGTGGGCAGTTTCTCAGCGTTTATGGCGCAGGCAGGAAGAATGGTAATTTGTGGCAACGCTGGAGATGCACTGGGTGATTCACTTTATGAAGCAATTATTTACGTGAGGGGTGACATCAAATCACTCGGCGCAGACGCACAAATAGAACCGATGTCAGAAACAGATTATGCAACAGTTGAGGAATTACTTGCGAAAGCAAATTTTACATGCGGCTCCAAAGAATTCAAACGAGTTGCCTCTGCCAAAAAACTCTATCACTGGAATGCAGACGCAAATCAAGAATACTAAGGGATGTAAATCCTTTGCTCCAGTTTTTCGACTTCGTTACTGAAATCTTCTGCCCCCCAAGCTGCCCATTCTGGGGGACTTTAAGCCAAGATTTTTAGTTCATAATCTCTCATAGATGGAGGATTTAGCTGGCTCTTCCAGATGCATAACCAAAGTGAATAATTTCATTGAATTTACATTGCTTAGAAATCTTGAACTATAGCGATTTATTCAAAGTTTCTCAGAATTGGCAGCTTGGGGAGCGAAAGTTCCGACGACGCAGCGAAGAATTCTGATTCCACGACCCTTAAGTTTCAGATCAAAAACACACCCATTCTCATTTTATGAACCCTCCAATGACACAGCCGTCTCGTGAAGAATCCTGGGGATACGACAATCGAATGATTCAATACATTCAGAATGCATCTGCACATGGATTGTATGAAATTCGCGGACTGGGTGCAAAACGACGATTGCCACATTTCGACGATCTGGTTTTTTTGGGCGCATCGCTAACTCGATATCCGCTGGAAGGCTACCGCGAAAAGTGCGTTACCAAAACAATTTTAGGCACTCGATTTGCTAAAAAACCGATCGAGCTAGACATCCCCATCACGATCGCTGGCATGAGTTTTGGTTCGCTGTCTGCAAACGTCAAAGAAGCGATCGGACTGGCCGCCACCAGAGTCGGAACCTCCACCACAACAGGCGACGGCGGCATGACTTCAGAAGAACGGCTTTCCTCAAAAACGCTGGTTTATCAATGCTTACCGTCTCGCTATGGCTTCAATCCCAACGATATGAGAAAGGCAGACGCGATCGAGATTGTGATTGGTCAAGGTGCAAAACCGGGCGGCGGCGGAATGCTATTGGGGCAAAAAATTAATCCCCGCGTAGCAGCAATGCGAACCTTACCCGAAGGCGTGGATCAGCGATCGGCGTGTCGTCATCCTGACTGGACGGGGCCCGACGATCTGACCATCAAAATTCAAGAACTGCGCGAACTCACCGATTGGCAAATTCCGATCTATGTCAAGGTGGGGGCTTCTCGTCCGTTTAATGATGTCAAACTGGCGATCCAGGCGGGAGCCGATGTGATCGTCGTCGATGGAATGCAGGGCGGCACTGCGGCGACTCAAGCGGTTTTTATCGAACATGTCGGCATTCCAACCTTGGCGGCCGTGCGGCAGGCAGTCGAAGCGATCGAAGACCTCAACATGAAAGGACAGGTGCAACTGATTGTCAGTGGCGGCGTGCGGACGGGGGCAGATGTGGCTAAAGCGTTGGCAATGGGAGCGGATGCCGTGTCGATCGGTCAAGGTATTCTCATGTCGCTGGGCTGCAATAGTGAAACTTATATTCAAGACGGCGAACATCACTCTGCAATTGAAGACTACGCCGCATTGGGAACGGCTCCTGGCTCCTGTCACCATTGCCATACCGGAAAGTGTCCCGTTGGGGTCACGACTCAGGATGCCATTTTAGAAAAGCGACTGCAACCCGAAATTGGCGCGCGACGCATTCAGAATTATCTGCAAACCTTGAACATGGAATTAACCACGATCGCCCGCGCTTGTGGCAAACAAAACGTTCATCATTTAGAGCGAGAAGATCTGGTGGCGTTGACGATTGAAGCCGCAGCGATGGCAAAACTACCGATCGCCGGAACAGATTGGATTCCAGGACTATAAACATCTTGTCTGAAAGTCCTTCAGAATGGCAGGTTGGGAGTAGAAGATCACAACAACGCAGCGAAAAAACTTCGTCTTGGACGCTCTCTCAGGCACATTCTCTACCGCGACGGAAGCACGATCGTAAAGGTACTACCTTCTCCAGGCTTCGATCGCACCGTGATTTGTCCGCCCATTCCTTCTAGCAGCGTCTGCACGATCGCCAGTCCCAACCCATGTCCACCCGACTGTTCTTCATCTGCAAACCTTGCCCGTGCTTCGTCTACTCGATAGAATCGCTCAAAAATCCGGCTTTGGTCTTGTAGCGAAATGCCCACGCCCAGATCGCTGACTCGAATCACTGCCTGACGATCGCTAGATTCCAAGTCAATGGCGATCGGCTGATGAGGTGCAGAATATTTAACAGCATTGTCAATGATATTAATCAAAACTTGCTTTAAGCGATCGCGATCGGCAATGGCTTCGATTTGTTTTTCTGCATTGACTGTCAGCGATCGATTGCTAAACTTTTCGGTCATGCCTACAACTTCTAGTACCAAATGATTCACGACCAATGGCTCTAGATGAAACTGCATATAACCGCTATCTGCCCGCGCTAAGTTTAATAGATCTTGTAATAGCTGAATGGTGCGATCGGCTTCAGAAGTGGCGGTTTCTAAGGCTTCTCGCTGATAATCATTTAAGTTAGTGCTGCGGCGCAATAGACTTTGTAGATAGCCATAAACGATTGTTAGAGGCGTACGTAACTCGTGAGAAACATTGCTGACAAATTGACGCTGTTGTTCCCAGGATTCAGAGAGTCGAGACAACATCCTATTAAAAGTCTGAGCCAGTTCTTTGACTTCGCTGGGTGCATGACGTAATTGCAGCTTTGCTTCTTTCAGATCATTTGCAGAAATCACACCCGCCATCTGACTCATTTCCTGAAGCGGTTGGAGCGATCGCCGAATCCGAATCGTCATTGCCACTATCATCGCGATCGTCGCCAGCAGACAGACCACAACAAGACTGCGAATGGCTGATATTAACTCATGCTGGTCAGCAGTCACATCCTGCGCCATATACACTGTTCCCAGCACTTTGCCCTTTACTGTCACCGTGCCTTCGTATAAAACTAGATAGCGATCGCGCACTTGATAAACTTGCGGTTTGAGCGGCATTTCTGCTAGAGACATCAACTCAGCCGTGGCGGTGAATGCAGAATTTAAGTCCGCAGATTGTGCCAATAGCTGATTGTCTGAACTTTTGACCCAAATCAGTAAACCTGAAGCAGATACATTATTAATTGTTTTTTGAAGTCCGGCCGCGATCGGCAACATTTCACTATAAAGTTCTACATCACGAGGAAAACGAGCAGCGATATATTCAACATTCTGGGTATGAGTTGCAATTAAAATTTGCTGCATTTTCCAGCTTGTCCAGATGCCAACGATACTTAACCCCAAGGTCGATAAAATGACAATTTCCAGAGTGAGATGAAACTGAAGTGAGGCTGGATTAAGGTAGTTTTGTCGGAGTTGACGAATTTCCTCCCGAAGTTGGCGAATCAATGGCATGAGGGCGGTGACGATGGATTATTCGATGTACCAAAATTGTATCGAATGCAGAACGATCGCGCTGCTAAGACGTTAGACCTTAGCCTGAGACGTTGGACTGGAGACATTTTGTTCAGTATCTAGCGTCCAAGGTTCAAAAACCAAAATTCAATCTGACTTCTAGATGAACGTTTGCTGAGAAGAAATCTACAAGAATTTACCTGAACTTATCGTTTTGTAAAGCTCCTCAACCGCCTTCATGACTTCTTTATCTTTGATCTCTATTGTCCTTACTGATGACCTGCACAGCGATTCTCATTTTTACTGCCGAGAGTCGCTTCTGTGATTTCCTGAGATAAAAGCCTTCAGGTAACTTTTAGTCATCATTTTGTGTCGATCGCATTCATTGTTTCGATTCATTTTTCTTGTAAACACTGAATAAAACCCATGACTACAGTTACTCAACAACGACGTAGAATCAATACGCGGTGGGAGCAATTTTGTAATTGGATCACCAGTACCGACAATCGCCTTTACATTGGTTGGTTTGGGGTTTTGATGATTCCCTTACTGATGATTTCAGCGACAGTCTTTACGTTGGCTTTCATCGCTGCACCCCCTGTCGATATTGATGGTATCCGAGAACCCGTCGCCGGATCGCTGCTCTATGGCAACAACATTATTACGGCTGCGGTCGTGCCGTCTTCCAACGCGATCGGGCTACACTTTTACCCCATTTGGGAAGCCGCCAGCATGGATGAATGGCTCTATAACGGCGGCCCTTATCAGATGATTGCGGCTCACTATATTCCGGCTCTCTGTTGTTATATGGGGCGAGAGTGGGAGTTAAGTTATCGGTTGGGAATGCGCCCCTGGATTGCGGTTGCGTATTCTGCTCCACTGGCAGCGACGGCCTCTGTGTTTTTGATCTACCCGATCGGACAGGGCAGTTTCTCAGACGGTTTGCCAATGGGGATTAGCGGCACCTTCAACTTCATGTTTGTCTTTCAAGCAGAACACAACATTCTCATGCACCCGTTTCATATGTTGGGGGTGGCTGGTGTGTTTGGCGGGTCGCTCTTTTCGGCGATGCATGGGAGTTTGGTGACTTCTAGCTTGGTGCGGGAGACGACTGAGAATGAATCTGCAAATGCAGGGTATAAGTTTGGGCAAGAGGGCGAAACCTACAACATTGTGGCAGCGCACGGCTATTTTGGACGGCTGATTTTTCAATATGCCAGTTTTACCAATAGTCGATCGCTCCACTTTTTCTTAGCTGCCTTCCCGGTGGTCTGTATCTGGTGTACAGCGTTGGGGATCTGTACGATGGCGTTTAATTTGAATGGATTTAACTTCAATCACTCTGTGTTAGATACGCAGGGAAATGTTGTCAATACCTGGGCGGATGTGCTTAATCGCGCCAATCTGGGATTTGAAGTCATGCACGAACGCAATGCACACAACTTCCCATTCGACCTGGCAGCAGGAGACGAAGTTCCGTTGATTTCTTTGGTCGATTAGTGGTTTCTCCATAGAAGTGAATCTGTTGTAGAAATATCGTTTTTGTGTTTCTACAACAGATTTTCGTGGGTCTAATTTTTATGCGTCAACTCATTCCAAAACTCATTCCAAAAGTTTTATCTATCAATCAAGAAACCATTATCGGCAACTAATAAACTTATGTAAACTCATGCTTATTCTTCATCAGTTCTTCAGGTTTTTTATTTATTCTCCTTTACATCTTGCACATTTGATTCGGTGCTTTAACTCACGTCTTTTCCCCATTACCTCTGATCTCAGAACCTCTAGTAATGGGGCTTTCTACCCCTCTATTTAGGAGAAAACTATGAGCCTTGTCACTGAGCTAATTCTCAACGCAGATAGTGAAGCTCGATATCCGGCACCTAAAGAGATTCGCATTTTTCAGGACTTTTTGAAAACCGGAGAACAGCGCATTCGGATCGCCTCAGTTTTGTCGGAAAACGAACAGCGAATTGTCCAAAACGGTAGTGCCAGATTTTGGGAACGGTGTCCGGTCACACCCAGCAACAGTGGTAATCCTCGCAAGACAGCTTCTTGTCAGCGCGATCAAGGCTGGTATGTGCGGCTTGTGGCTTATTCAGTGTTGGCAGGCAGTGAGCAGCCATTAGTTGAAATCGGCACGATCGGCATCAAGGAGATGTATAACTCGCTAGAAATTCCGCTCAAAAATCTAGTTGAGGCGATGCGCTGCGTCAAAGAAGAAGCGATTTCTCTGTTAAGCGAAGAAGATGCCTTCGAGGTCGCACCGTACTTTGATTACATCATTCGATCGCTGTCTTAGAACAGATTTGCCGGAGTGTTGAATGGTGACCTCTCTAGATTCTTCACTCCTTACTCTTCAGTTCAATTGAACAACATATAACCTTTAGGAGACTCAAATCATGCAAGATGCCATCACCGCATTAATTAACTCTTCTGACGTGCAAGGTCGCTATCTCGATAATGCGGGAGTCGAGCGGCTGAGAGCGTATTTTCAAAGTGGAGAGCTACGATCGCGCGCTGCCATCAACATTAGCGCCAATGCCAATTCGCTCGTGACGCAAGCTGTTGCAAAATCCCTGATGTACACCGACATTACGGCTCCGGGTGGCAATATGTATACGTGCCGTCGCTATGCGGCTTGTATTCGCGATATGGACTATTTCCTGCGCTATGCGACCTACGCCATGTTAGCGGGCGATCCATCCATTCTAGATGAGCGGATTCTTAACGGACTGCGCGAAACTTATAACTCGCTGGGGGTTCCGATCGGGGCGACCGTTCGAGCCGTGCAATCGATGAAGGAAGTGACGACTGATCTTGTGGGAGCTGATGCGGGGCGCGAGATGGGCGTTTATTTTGATTACATTTGTTCGGGGTTGAGTTAGACGTAGGAGAAGGGATGAGGGATGAGGGATGAGGGATGAAGTTGACAACAATAACTTGTTCCTTGTTCAGCATTCCTCGCCTTTAATTTTGAGGAGAACTATGAGCATTATTACGCGATCAATTGTCAATGCCGATCGTGAAGCGCGCTATCTCAATCCAGGCGAACTTCAGGCGATTCGAGGGTTTTTTGAAGAGGGAGAGTCTCGTTTGCGGATTGCGATGGTGCTGTCGGCGAATGAGCGGAAAATTGTAGATAAGGGAACGCAAAGATTTTGGGAGCGATGCCCCGTTACGCCTAGCAATAGCGGTAATCCACGGTTTCGAGAATCATGTATGCGCGATCAGCTTTGGTATGTCCGATTGGTCACTTATTCTGTAATCGTAGGTGATACAGAACTGATTCGCGAGGTGGGAACGAAAGGGGCCCAGGAAATGTATAACTCGTTGGGAGTTCCGATCAAAAATGTTGCTGAATGTATGCGCTGTCTCAAAGAAGTTGCATTAGATTTTCTGCCTCTCGATGATGCGGCGGAGGTGACTCCTTACTTTGATGATTTGATTCAAGCATTCATTCCTTAGTCATTGAATTCTGTATTCACCAGCCTGAATACTATGTCTTAAACCCTAACTCATTGTGAGTTGATAGAGGGAAAAAGCTCCCTAAATTCCTACCTGTGGAGAACTTTGAACTAGAACACTGGTGTTAAAGTCCCTCAGACTTAGGGGGTCTGCCGTGTACACACAAGTCGTTGTCGCTTCGTTTCAGGCGGCTTCAGCCCCCTAAACCCCCCATTCTGGGGAACTTTGACCAAGGAAAGATTGCCAAAGTTCAAAGCCATGACGACAGCTCAAAGTCCCCCATTTTTGGGGGATTTAGGGGGCGAAGGCTCTCAGCAATGACCGATCGATCGACCTGTGTGTACACGGCAGGACTTAGGGGTGGGGGCAGAAAAGTTGAGTAACGCAGCAAAAACCTCAACATTTAAAACTTAATTTAGCGGAGCGATCGTATGACGATTCCAACCAGTGGCGGCAGCCCAATTATTCGTCCGCAGCAATATCAAACACTTCCGACGACGGTGATTTCTCACGCAGAACAACACGATCGCTGTTTGCAGGACAGTGAACTCAAGACACTAGGTGGTTTCTTTGAGTCGGGGACAAAGCGCTTACAGGTCGTAGAGACGCTCAATCAACATGCTGACGAGATTGTGTCAGCGGGAGCCGATCGCATCTTTTTTGGGGGCTTGCCGATGGCGTTTTTAGAGCGTCCGCCCAATCGTCAAAACCTGCCGGGATACAACGTCTTATTGAGAGATTTGGGCGATCGTCCCAAAGAAAGACTCAAAGTGCAAAGTTCGACGTTTAATAATCCACTTCAGGATGTGTGGCGGTTTCTCAAAGTGCAGTTGACCGAAGGGCGAGCGCCGCTGCCAGATGGGTTTCGTCCGATCAATATTTCGCGCTATGGGCCGGTGCGAATGAAGCGATCGATGCGTGATCTCGGCTGGTTTTTGCGCTATGTCACGTATGCGATCGTGGCGGGTGATTCTAGCATTATCGCAACCAATGTTCGAGGATTGCGCGGAGTCATTCCTGAAGATGTAACTGAGGCGACTGTTGTAGCGATTCAAGATATGTTGTGGAAGGCGTTGAGTTACTTTCAAAACGACCCAGAGGCAACGGCGATCGTTCAAGAACAGTTTGATGTTTTGCTGACGGAATACATTGTTGAGAAACCACAGAACCGTTTGCGGCAGGGCGTTTCTAGTGATCACCAGGGATTAGAACTACCCGAAAGCTATGGGTTGTCTGCCACCAATCGACCTAAGTTTGTGATGAAGCCCGGCCTGCCCGCCACCGAACAGGAAGCCGTGATCAAAGCCGCCTATCGCCAAATATTTGAGCGGGATGTGACTCGTGAATATGGCCTATCGCTGACTGATTTGGAATCTAAATTTAAGAGTGGGCAGTTTTCCACCAAAGAATTTGTGCGTCAGATGGGCAAATCTCGCCTCTATCGCAAACTTTGTTATGAACCGTTTGTGATCAGTCGCGTGATTGAGTTAGCTGTTAGACACTTTTTAGGACGGGGCGTGAGTTCGATCGAAGAGTTTCAGACTCACTTCGACACCATCTCACAGAAAGGCTTTCCGGTACTGGTGGATTCGCTTGTAGACTCCGTAGAATACTCTGATTACTTTGGCGAAGAAACGGTGCCTTATCTACGTGGATTGGGACAAGAAGCTCAAGAATGTCGCAACTGGGGCGCACAGATTGAACTGTTTAAACACAGCGCTGTGACTCACAAAGTTCCACAATTTATCACACTGTTTAGTACATATCAGCCAACGTTCCACAATCAACATTTCTATGGGGCTGGAAACGATCCGCTAGAGATTCAGTTTGGCACAATTTTTCCAGAACAGAATTGGAAGCATCACGATCGTCCCGCTGCCTTTAACAAAGATCACCAACGCATTTTGATCGGTTACAGAACAGAAAACGGGAATGGGAACGGTAACGGACACTCAGAAACCTGGGGGAAAGCTCCCGGATTAGACAGTCAACCTGTTTTGAAACTGCATCATGTCAATGGTAAACATAGCGGTAAGAACGGCAAAAATTCAGAGCAGGGAGCCAGCGTAGACCTTCTCAACAACTCTCCAGACTTGTTTATCCAGAAAGCTTACCGACAAATCTTTGGACGCGATATCTACCCCGAACAGCGCAACGTCACTGCCGAAATCAAGCTAAAAAGTGGCGAGATCACGGTCAGAGAATTTGTGCGTCAGGTAGCCAAATCACGATCGTTCCGTCAACTCTATTGGGAAACGCTGTATGTGACCAAAGCGATCGAGGTGATTCATCGTCGTCTTTTGGGTCGTCCCACTACTGGCAGGCAGGAAATGAACCGATACTATGATCTGTCCGCCCGCAAAGGTTTCTACGCGCTGATTGACGAACTGATCGATTGCACCGAGTATCGACAAGCTTTTGGAGACGAAACTGTTCCTTTTGAGCGCTATGTGACTCCACGCGGCTTTGAGATGCGATTTCATCGAGGGGAAGCGGCTCGTCTACACGATCGCCAGGGCAATCCTCTAATCGGAGAGCGTGTCTTTCATGGCACATGGGTCAAACCAACGTGGCAAAAAGCCAGAGCCAGCATTCAAGGCGATCGTCCAGAGTTTCGCGGAACCCAAAAATTACTCAGCACCACAAAACTTGATCAACGCCGATTGGAACCGAACAAACATAGTGAAGATCGCGATCAAAGCAATACTCAAGAACCTTCTGAAGTTACATCTGAAGCAACAGAATTTCAACCCGAATTAAACCCAGTTGAGTCATAGACCTATGGTGTTAATCCAAAAGTTTTCAAACAATCCCTGGAGACGATTTTACCGTCGAGTCTTTCGCTTCAAAAAGCTGTCTATCAGTTGGTTTGGAGGAATTCAAGTTTTTTCAGGAGAACCCTATGAGCCTCGTCAAACAAATGATTCTCAACGCCGATGAGGAGTTGCGCTATCCCGATCTGAGCGAGATTCGGATGATACAAAACTTCTTTAAAACGGGCGATCGCCGCATCCGCATTGCTGCAATTTTGGCGAAAAACGAACAGCGTTTAGTCGATCGCGGCAGTCAGCGCTTTTGGAAACGATGTCCGGTCACGCCTAGCAACAGTGGCAATCCTCGCAAAACGGCATCCTGTCAGCGCGACCAGGGCTGGTATGTGCGGCTAGTCGCTTACTGTGTGCTGGCGGGCAACGACGAACCAATGGCAGAGATCGGCACGATCGGCATGAAAGAAATGTATCGATCGCTGGGTATTCCTCTCGCCAACTGGGTCGAAGCGGTGCGCTGTCTCAAGGAAGAAGCGATCGTTTTACTGGGCGAAGAAGATGCTGCCGAAGCCACGCCCTACTTCGATCACATTATTCAAGCCCTCGCCCTTCCAGGCAGTCCCTATTTCATGAACAACGGAACACGAGAGTACTAATTGGAGGCACGTCCATGACGATCGCATTACAACGCCCCATTTCTGGGGGAGACTGGTTTCGCACGGTAGATGATTGGTTAAAGCGCGATCGCTTTGTGTTTATTGGTTGGTCAGGTTTGCTGTTGTTTCCCTGTGCTTATCTGGCGATCGGGGGTTGGTTTACGGGGACGACGTTTGTGAGTTCCTGGTACACCCACAACATCGCCAGTTCTTATTTAGAAGGCTGTAACTTTTTGACAGCAGCGGTATCGACTCCTGCGGATAGTTTGGGTCACTCACTGTTACTTTTGTGGGGGCCCGAAGCGCAAGGCGATCTGACTCGCTGGATGCAATTGGGCGGATTGTGGAATTTTGTGGCACTGCATGGAGCCTTTGCCCTGATTGGTTTCTGCTTGCGCCAGATGGAGGTTGCGCGGCTGATTGGGCTTCGTCCTTATAATGCGATCGCCTTTTCTGCTCCGATCGCTGTCTTTGTGGCCACGTTTTTAATTTATCCATTGGGACAATCAAGCTGGTTCTTTGCGCCTAGCTTTGGGGTTGCTGCAATTTTCCGATTCCTATTGTTTGTCCAGGGCTTTCACAATTTTACGTTGAATCCATTCCATATGATGGGCGTAACGGGTGTGTTGGGGGGTGCATTGCTGTGTGCCATTCATGGAGCAACGGTTGAAAATACCTTGTATCAAGATGGTCGTGCCTACAACACGTTTGGCGCATTTGAGCCGACGCAGCAAGAAGAAACCTATTCATTTATCACCGCCAATCGCTTCTGGTCACAGATTTTTGGCGTTGCCTTTTCTAACAAACGCTGGCTGCATTTCTTCATGTTATTTGTGCCCGTGACAGGTCTGTGGATGAGCGCGATCGGCATGGCAGGAATCGCCTTTAACCTGCGAGCCTACGACTTTATTTCACAGGAATTACGCGCCGCCGAAGACCCCGAATTTGAGACTTTCTACACCAAAAATGTTCTCCTAAACGAAGGTCTCCGCGCCTGGATGGCCCCCGAAGATCAGCCCCACGAGCGCTTTGTATTCCCCGACGAAGTACTCCCCAGAGGCAACGCACTGTAGGCACTTCTGTCAGCACTTTAAGAAATGAGCTTTGAGCTTTGCACAAGAATATCCCATCACAATTCTCACTCAAATCCTCAAACTCATTTCTCCTCACTCCTCACTCCTCACCCCTCACTTCCTATGACCACCTTCTTCGATCGCACCAACATCACCACCACAAAAACCCCAAAAGGCAACACCATCACCTCTCCGAGAGAAGGGCGCGATGAAGCGTCTACAGGCTATGCTTGGTGGGCTGGCAATGCTCGGTTTATCAACTTATCAGGGCGCTTTTTGGGGGCACATGTAGCCCACGCCGGACTGATTGCTTTTTGGGCGGGAGCCATGCTGCTCTTTGAGGTGGCGCACTACATTCCTGAAAAGCCGATGTATGAGCAGGGAATGATCCTTATGCCTCACGTCGCGACGTTGGGGTTTGGCGTTGGGCAAGGCGGCGCTGTGACGGATATTTTTCCCTTCTTTGCGATCGCCGTTCTCCATCTCATCGGTTCAGCCGTTCTGGGGCTAGGTGGCATTTATCACGCCCTACGCGGCCCGGCTCGGTTGCCTGGATATTTTGATTTTGATTGGGCAGACAAAGACAAGATCACCTCGATTTTGGGGTTTAACTTAATCTCATTGGGTCTGGGTGCCTGGTTGCTGGTTTGCAAAGCCATGTTTTGGGGCGGACTCTATGATACGTGGCTCCCAGGGGGCGGAAACGTGCGATTGGTCAGCCATCCGACGCTTAATCCGTTGACGATTTTTGGGTATCTGCTCAAGTCACCTTATGGGGAAGCTGGCTCGATCGTCAGTGTCAACAATCTAGAAGATCTGGTCGGCGGTCATATCTGGATGGGTTCGATCTTGATCATTGGCGGCATCTGGCATATTCTCACCAAGCCTTTTAAATGGACGGACGGCATCTTTGTCTGGACAGGAGAAGCCTACCTTTCTCAAAGTCTCGGCAACGTTTGCGGACAGGCGTTTATTGCGACAGCCTTTATCTGGTTTAACAACACCGCTTATCCGAGTGAGTTTTACGGCCCGACTGCGCCCGAAGCGTCTAACGCGCAAGCACTGGTCTTCTTAGCGCGTGATCAAGGTTTGGGAGCCAACATCGCCTCAGCACAAGGGCCGACTGGATTGGGGAAATACCTGATGCGATCGCCCACCGGAGAAGTAATTTTTGGCGGTGAATCGATGCGCTTTTGGGATATGCGCGCTCCCTGGCTAGAACCGTTGCGGGGGCCAAATGGACTGGATATCAACAAGCTCAAAAGTGATATTCAACCCTGGCAAGTGCGTCGGGCGGCTAACTACATGACCCATGCACCGCTCGGCTCTCTCAACTCAGTCGGCGGAGTCTCAACCGAACTCAACTCCGTTAACTTTGTCAGTCCGCGTACCTGGCTGGCCTCTGCCCACTTTGTGTTTGCCTTTTTCTTTTTAGTCGGTCATCTCTGGCACGCAGGACGCGCTCGAATCGCAGCGATCGGGTCAGAAAGAGGACTCGATCGAGACAATGAGCCTGTGAAATCGATGAATGATCTCGACTAAATCGCAGGTGGTCGCTCATGACCGATGAATGGTGGATCGCGTTCTCAAATCCATCATTCATCTTTCTTCATTACGGTTTACTTTTTTAACACTCATTTATTTGGAGCATTAGATTTACGATGCTTCTACTCGTTGTTTCCACGTTTCAATCGTTCCCACATTTTGTCTACGCAGGATTCGCCTGGTCATTGGTTGGTTTGACAATTTGGAATATTTTGGCTGCGATTCGCAAAGTCACCCAACAAGCGTCACGAATGCACCAAATCCCCTGTGCAACCTGTCAATTTTTTACGGGCAGCTATGACCTCAAATGCACCGTTCATCCCCAGATTGCCATGACTGAGGAAGCGATCGACTGCTCCGACTACACCCTCTCAACCTTCACTGTAGTCACTTCAGGAACGCCCTCTAAATCTCCCATCCCCGGAAAACTTTGACTCAAGACGCTTCTCTCAAAGTCCCCCAGAATTGAGGGGCAGAAGATCTCAAAACCGAAGCCAAGAGCTTCATTAACTTCATGTTCTCCAGACTTCAAGTTTCACACTTAACCCTCACAATTAACCCTCACTTTTAGGAGCATCATCTAATGGGACTCCCCTGGTATCGCGTTCATACAGTTGTGATCAATGATCCCGGACGACTGATTGCGGTTCACTTAATGCACACTGCGCTGACGGCGGGTTGGGCTGGCTCGATGGTTTTATATGAACTGTCTCAGTTTAATCCCGGTGATGCGGCGCTCAATCCCATGTGGCGACAGGGAATGTATGTCATGCCATTTATGGCTCGTCTGGGCGTGGTCAACTCCTGGCAAGGCTGGAATGTGATGGGCGAAGCGGTCAAAGATCATGGGATCTGGACATTTGAAACCGTCGCGGTTACTCACATTGTCTTGTCTGGCTTGCTGTTTCTTGCGGCCTGCTGGCACTGGGTTTACTGGGATCTTGATCTATTCAAAGACGAAAGAACAGGCGAACCGTTTCTCGATCTGCCGCGGGTGTTTGGCATCCACTTATTAGCCGCAGGATTGCTTTGTTTTGGGTTTGGGGCATTCCATCTGACGGGCGTGTTTGGGCCGGGAATGTGGGTGTCTGATGCCTATGGGCTAACGGGTCACATTCAGCCTGTCAGACCTGAGTGGGGGCCGGATGGCTTCAATCCGTTTAACCCTGGGGGAGTCGTGGCCCATCACATTGCCGCAGGTATTACTGGAATCATTGGTGGATTGTTTCACATTAGCGTTCGTCCGGCTGAAAATCTCTATCGATCGCTGCGGATGGGCAATATCGAAACCGTGTTAGCAAGTGCGTTAGCAACTTTCTTCGTCGCAGCATTCACCGTCGCAGGAACAATGTGGTATGGCAGCGCAACCACTCCGATTGAATTGTTTGGCCCAACTCGGTATCAATGGGATAGCCACTACTTTCAACAGGAAATCGATCGCCGCGTCCAATCAAGTCTCGCGAATGGAAAAACCCTCTCTCAAGCCTGGTCAACCGTTCCCGAAAAGTTAGCGTTCTACGACTATGTGGGCAACAGTCCTGCCAAGGGGGGCTTGTTTAGAGCCGGGCCGATGACCAAAGGCGACGGCGTTGCGCTCAATTGGGAAGGACACCCTGTTTTCAAGGATGAGGCAGGACGAGAACTCTCAGTACGCCGGATGCCTAACTTCTTTGAAAACTTCCCCGTTGTGTTGACCGATGCAGATGGTGTGGTGAGAGCCGACATTCCCTTCCGGCGCGCCGAAGCAAAATATAGCTTTGAGCAAACAGGCGTGACCGTTAGTTTTTATGGCGGCAGTCTCGACGGACAGACCTTGAGCGACTCCCCCTTGGTCAAAAAATACGCCCGTCAGTCACAGCTTGGAGAACCGTTTGAATTCGATCGCCAAACCTATCGTTCAGATGGCATTTTCCGCACCAGTCCCCGCGCCTGGTTTGCCTTTTCTCACACCGTTTGGGGCTTGCTGTGGTTCTTTGGGCATCTGTGGCATGGAACGCGCACCCTCTTCCGCGATGTGTTTGCAGGCATCGACCCAGATTTGGATGAAGAACAAGTCGAGTTTGGAGTCTTTCAAAAGGTGGGCGATCGTCGCACTCGTCGCAGCGTCCCCGCTTAGGATCAATACAGAAGGCTGAACGATCGAGGCGAGTCTTCATGATTCACCGCCCACTCAACCGAAGTCCGTCCGCTTCGCCGTTTAGCGCTTCAAGCTGCCAACTCTAGAGACTTTAGCATCGCACTGACATTACAAAAACGATCATTGAGATCCCTAATTTCTCAGAGAGGTTGGGGATCTGTGATCACTGAAACCAATACAACGCATCGCTGTTCAGAATTGAGTTTTCTCTATTTGTGAAAATGAAGAAATGTAGATAAACATAAACTTCTCATACACATTATGAATTACCGGACGAATTTGAAGATAATACCAACATCACAGAAGTTAGCTTTCGTTATTATATAAGTTTCTGAATTCAAAACTGACACTTACAAGCAGCAGGAGTGATTGCTCATGAGAATTCTGCTGGTAGAAGACGACGAATGCATCGCACAAACGCTTGAAACACTATTAATCAAAGAAAATTACGCGGTTGATATCGCGGTCAATGGTGAAGCAGGCTGGCGATATATCGAAACCTTTGCCTACGATTTGATTTTGCTCGATGTCGTCTTGCCCAAGCTCGATGGCATTACGCTTTGTCGCAAAGTCCGATCGCATCATTACCAAACGCCCGTCCTGTTAATCACGGCTCAAAACTCGCCCACAGAGCGGATTACTGGGCTAGATGCGGGGGCGGATGACTATATGACCAAGCCCTTTGATTTTCCAGAATTGTTGGCGCGAATTCGTGTCCTTCTGCGGAGGGGCAGTACGGCAATTTTGACCATTTTAGAGTGGGAAGATCTGCGTCTCGATCCGGCGGCTTGTAAAGTCAACTACGACGATCGACCGCTTCATCTTACGCCCAAAGAATACCGACTTTTAGAACTGTTTTTGCGAAATCCTCATCAAGTTTTTAGTCGCGGTCGCATTCTCGAACATCTGTGGGGTTGTGAAGAAAATCCTGGCGAAGATACGGTCACGGCACACATTAAAGGACTGCGACAAAAACTCAAACAAGTTGGCGCACCCACCGATCTGATCGAAACCGTTTACGGCATTGGCTACCGACTCAAACAGCTTGCCGTTCCCAAAGCTTCGCTCTCTAATTCGGCGGCCAAAGTGGGACAAGACAGCGCGATCGAGCTAGAACAACCCTTCCTTGATTTAGACCAGCGCAAACAAAAAACCAAAGCCGCGTTGAGAAAACTATGGGAAAAGTTTAAAGCTCAAAATCACGATCGCCTCACCACATTGGAACAGGCGATCGCTGCCCTACAAAACAACGCCCTCGATTCTGAACTGCGCCATCAGGCTCGATTGGCTGCCCACAAGTTAGCGGGGTCGCTGGGCGTATTTGATTTGCACAAAGGGTCACGATTAGCCTTAGCGGTCGAGCAATCCCTCAAACCTGACAGCACCTCAGAGCCACAGCGCCTCGTCAACCTGGTCGAAAATTTGGGCAAAGAAGTCCGACGCGGGTCACCTGACATTTTAGAACCTGTTTCGCAGCAGGGCTGTCCGCTGTTGGTGATTGATCAAGATGCCGAGTTGGTCGATCGTCTGCTCGAAACGGGCTGTTCTCAATCGCTACAGATTGCCAGAATGGCCGAAGACAGCGACCTGAGTTTGGATGCGCTGGTGTTGGATTTTTCGTTAGCAGACTGCTCAGATGATCGCCTGGCTCACCTCGTCGAATTGACGCAATCGATTCCCTTTGCACCCGTGATGATCTTTACCGATCGCGACAGCCTTGATCTGCGAGTTCAACTGGCTCGATCGGGGATTCATGCCGTCTTTCCCAAGCTTCCTCCAGCGCAAATATTGGAGCTAGTAGGACGAGTGCGATCGCAGCGAGAAGCCGACTCGACACAAGTGCTGATGGTCGATGACGATCCCCAAGTTTTGGCCCTGATGCGAACGCTGCTAGAACCCTGGGGACTGCGATTAACCACGCTAGAAGACGCGCCCCAATTCTGGAATACGCTGCAAACCTGTGTGCCCGATCTGCTGATTCTCGACGTGTCCATGCCGCACTTTAACGGGATCGAATTGTGTCAGGTCGTCCGCAACGCGCCCCAGTGGAGTAAGCTTCCTGTTCTCTTTCTCACCGCCCACACCGACCCAACAACCCTACACCGAGCGCTGATGGCCGGAGCCAACGATCTGATCAGCAAATCGATCGCCGAAACCGAATTAGTGCAGCGTATCTTGAGTCAACTGGAGCGATCGAGAATGCTACAAAGTGTAGGAAGTTAAATCAGAAATTTTCTCTTAAAGTCCCCCAGAATTGGGGGGTTGGGGGGCAGAAGACGCAAACAACGCAGCGAAGGAACTTCATCAATCCCACCTTAAGAAGCTTTTAGGCCGCTTTTCTATTTTGTATTGCTATGTCTGACTCCACCCAGCCGAAACTCTCCCAGGGTCAACAGGATGCCTTTCCGTTGCTCCTGCATCGAATGACCAATCGAATTCGGCAATCGCTGGAACTGTCAGAAATTTTGGCCGCAACCGTCGCAGAAGTTCGGTCATTTTTGCAAACCGATCGCGTCAAGGTTTACCGATTTGATCACGATGGCAGTGGTGAAGTGGTGGCAGAATCGATTCACGATCGCCGCTTGCCGTCTCTGATCGGTCACAGTTTCCCCGCCGGAGATATTCCAGAAGTGGCGCGGGAGTTGTTTTTGAGCGCTCGACAACGATCGATCGTCGATGTAGAAACTCAGCAGCTTGGGGCCAGTTCTCTCGCAGAAGAGGGCGATCTGTGGGCAGATATTCGCTTTCGTCCGGTTGATCCCTGTCATGCAGACTACCTGACGGCAATGGGTGTGCGATCGTCGCTGGTGGTTCCGATCGTCACACATGACCAGCTTTGGGGACTGCTGGTATCTCATCATTGCCAACCGCGGCGGGTGACCGAGCAAGAATTACAGGTGGTGCAACTGGTCGCCGATCAGGTGTCGATCGCCATTGCTCAATCGAATATTCTCCACGAAGCTCGCCTCAGAGCCGCCCAAGAAGCCACGCTCAATCAGGTCGTCTCTCTCTTACATTCTCTGCCCGAAATGCAGATCCAGGAAGCGATCGAGGCGATCATTTCAGCGTTGAATGGATCGGGCGGCAGACTCTTGATTGCCCCTCAAGCGGATGATCAGTCCCCTCAGATTTTGGGCTATGGTGACCAGCCGATCGGCGACATTGAGCAGCATCCCGACTGGCAACCCTGGCTAAACCGTCAGAAAAAACAGGACGTTTGGGCGCTTTCTGATCTCCAGCAGTCCAGTTTGCCGAGTGAAATTGCGGCCTCTTTTTTAGACGCTCAGGTGCGCGGCGTGTTGATGGTGCGACTTCACTATCGTCAGCAAACCTTGGGATATCTCAGCATTTTTAGACGAGCGATCGACCTTGAGCGAATCTGGGCCGGAGAAGTCGATCAGTCTGATCCCCGTCAGCGGCTGCCCCGTCTCTCGTTTGACACCTGGTACGAACTCAAGCAAGCACAATCCAATCCCTGGACAGCGGCCAATCTTCAACTGATGCAGGCATTGGGCAAGCACTTTTCGGTCGCCATTCATCAACACAGACTCTACCAGCGAGTACGGGCGCTCAACGCAAATCTCAAGCAAGATATTCAGATGCGGAAACAGGCCGAGATCAAAATTTCTGCTCTGAATGCACAGCTAGAACAACGAGTCAGAGAACGCACCGATGAACTGCAAAAAACCAACGCAGAACTCCTAAAGCAAATCGCCCAAAGAGAACGAGTCCTCCGCGAACAGCAACAGGCCGAAGCCTCTCTCGCCCGTCTCAGTCACCAAAACGAATTAATTCTCAACTCAGCCGGAGACGGGATTTACGGACTCGACGCAGAAGGAAAAATCACCTTTGCCAATCCTGCTGCCGCCCGAATACTGCACTGCGAAGTGAGAGAATTTATTGGGCAATGGATGCACTCTTATCTCAACTACGCCAAACCAGACGGCACGCCCTACTCACTGGCAGAGAGCTTGATCGAGTCCACGTTGCGCGACGGGACAGTGCAATCCCAAACAGGTGACTTATTTCAGCGCCAGGATGGATCGAGCTTTCCGGTGGAGTATGTCAGCAGTCCGATTCGAGAGCAGCAGACGATCGTGGGAGCCGTCGTGGTCTTCAAAGATATCACTGAGCGACAGATCATCGAACAGATGAAAGATGAGTTTGTATCCATTGTTAGTCATGAATTACGCACACCTTTGACATCGATCCGCAGTACGCTGGGACTCGTTGCGAGTGGATGGCTCGATAGTCACCCCGAAAAAAGTCGGCGAATGCTAGAAATCGCCTTTTCTAATACCAATCGTCTCGTTCGATTAATCAATGATATTTTAGATATTGAACGCATTAAATTCGGCAAAATCACGATGGAGAAAAAGTCATGCAACGCTGCTGACTTGATGACCCAATCCGCCGATGCAATGCGGGCCATGGCCGAAAAAGCCGGAATCAAGCTCTATGTCACCCCGATCGCGGTGGATCTCTGGGCAGACCCCGATCGCATCATTCAAACCTTGACCAATTTACTCAACAACGCCCTCAAATTTTCTCCCACTCGCTCTACCGTCTGGCTGACCGCAGAAACTCAAGCCTCATCTCATATTCTGTTTTGTGTCAAAGATCAAGGGAGCGGCATTCCAGAGGATAAATTAGAAGCGATCTTCGATCGCTTTCAGCAAGTCGATGCTTCCAATTCTCGGAGTCAAGGTGGAAGCGGTCTGGGATTAACCATTTGTCGAGAAATCGTCCAGCAGCACGACGGCAAAATCTGGGTCGAGAGCCAGCTTGGAGTCGGCAGTGCGTTTTACTTTACGTTACCCCTCATCCCCCATTCTCCCCATGAATAAGCGCATTCTGATCATTGACGACGAAGCGGACATTCGGGAAGCCACCCAGCTTTGTTTAGAGATTGCCAAGGGGTGGGAAGTGTTGACGGCCAGTTCGGGTCGAGAGGGGCTAGAGAAGGCGAGAACTGAGTTACCCGATGCTGTTCTTTTGGATGTGATGATGCCGGATATTGACGGGCTGCAAACCTTCGAGCGATTACAGTCCAATCCGATTACTCAAAATATTCCCGTCATTTTCTTAACCGCAAAAGCCCAAACCGTCGATCGTCGTCAATTTACCCAACTGGCGATCGCGGCTGTAATTACCAAGCCCTACGATCCGCTGACGCTAGGCGATCAAATTGCCGAAATTTTGAGCATTCATCAATAAAATACCGCCAGTTCCATAGAAATCACCTCTTGTCTTAAGTCCCCCAGAATGGGCAGCTTGGGAGGCAGAAGATCTGAACACCGAAGCGAAAAAAATTCATCAAACTAACGCAAACTAAAAAAACATCTCAGGCGTAAACTTATTTGAAGACTCTTCACGCTTTCATCAGTTCTTCACTTTTTTCTCTTACGCTTCGGAAGTACGTAATCAGTGTGTTGGTGACAGGTAAAAGCGCAGAAATAATGAACGATCGCTTCGCTAGTTGCCAGCCACATTAGACACTAGAAGAACTTTGAATACTCAGTTTTGTAAGCAAGGAGTTGTGTAATCCATGCTGACACAATTTGGTCGGGCAATTAGCGGCGGGCGCAACTCCCTGGAAACCGCCCACATCCGCGATCGTCTTGACCAACTTCCAGAAAATGAATCCTCGATTCCCCAACAGAACCAAATCTCCTGGGAGCGCTTCTGTCAATGGGTCACGAGCACTGATAATCGGATTTATATTGGCTGGTTTGGGGTCATTCTCATTCCCGTCATGTGTACCGCAGCGATTACTTTTTTGATTGCGCTGGTCGTTGCTCCACCTGTTGACGCAGATGGTTTGGGAATGATGATCTCTGGATCACTTCTGAGTGGTAATAATATTATTACTGCAACGGTGGTTCCGACATCGGCAGCGATCGGGCTGCATTTCTATCCGATTTGGGAGGCGAATTCCATTAGTGAGTGGCTTGCTAATGGCGGCCCCTATCAACTGATCGTTCTTCATTTTATAATCGGGATTATCTGTTACCAGGATCGCGAGTGGGAACTTAGTTATCGCTTGGGGATGCGTCCGTGGATCTCTTTGGCGTTCACGGCTCCAGTTGCGGCGACGGTCTCGGTACTGTTGATTTATCCGATCGGTCAGGGTAGTTTTTCGTCAGGGATGCCGTTGGGAATATCGGGCACATTTAACTTTATGCTGTTATTCCAGGCGGATCACAACATTCTCATGAGTCCGTTTCATCAACTGGGCGTAATTGGAGTGTTTGGCGGGGCGCTGCTTTGTTCGGTGCATGGCTCATTGGTGACTTCGACCGTGGTGCGAAAAACGCACGAAAATGAGTCGATTAATGCGGGATATCGGCTGGGTCAGAGAGAACCAACCTATCGATTTGAAGCGGCCCAGACCTATCAGCAGCGTTTACTGTTCAAGGGGTTCTATTTTCCTAACTCGCGATCGGTGCATGTCGTTTTGGCAGCCGTTCCGGTTGCAGGAATCTGGTCAGCAGCGTTGGGCGTGGATGTTTCTGCATTTAACTTTCACAAGCTAAATTTTGATCCACCTGCGATCATTCAGAGCCAAGGAGCGGTGATTCCAACCTGGTCAGATGTCGTTCATCAAGCTGATCTAGGAATTGCGGCCCTCAATGAACAAATGATTCAATTTTTTCCGGTTGATTTAAGTTCAGATTTAAGTTCAGACTCAAGTACAGATTGGGTTGTGGATGAGTAGATTTCTATTCACAGGGGACTGATTTTTAATACTGAAGCATGAACAATAAGTAGATTCAAAATTCTACAAGTTGTATTCATTCTTCTGTATTCGATCGATTTTTTAGCAATCTTTTAGCAATCACTGACTTTCAGTAAAATGAATCTCTTTTTGATTGCCAGTCCCCAATTCCAACTGTTTTCCATCTAGCAAAAGGAGAACCAAATGACTAGTAGTCCTCCAGAGCAACGGCAAGTTAGAGTGGTAACTGATCAAGACCCGGTGCCCACCTCATTTGAGAAATGGTCACAGCCGGGACACTTCGATCGCTCTCTATCGCGAGGAGCCAAGACCACCACCTGGATCTGGAATCTTCACGCCAATGCCCACGATTTTGACAGTCACACCAGTGACTTAGAAGATGTGTCGCGCAAGATTTTTTCGGCTCACTTTGGGCATCTTGCGATCATCTTTATCTGGTTAAGCGGGATGTATTTTCACGGGGCCCGCTTCTCAAATTACACCGATTGGATGGCTAACCCCACGCGGATCAAGCCTAGCGCTCAGGTGGTTTGGGATATCTTTGGACAGGATATTCTCAACGGCGATGTCGGCGGCGGGTTTCGCGGCATTCAAATCACGTCTGGGCTGTTTCAATGGTGGAGAGCAGCCGGGATTACGAATGAATTTCAGCTTTATTGCACGGCGATCGGTGCCCTCGTCATGGCGGGTCTGATGCTGTTTGCAGGCTGGTTTCACTATCACAAACGCGCCCCCAAACTGGAATGGTTTCAAAACGTTGAGGCGATGTTAAATCATCACTTGGCGGGACTGTTGGGGCTGGGCTGTTTGGGTTGGGCGGGGCACCAGATTCACGTTGCCTTGCCGATCAACAAACTGTTGGATGCGGGCGTTCCACCTGAGCAAATTCCATTGCCTCATGAGTTCATTTTGAATTCTCAAGTGATGGCGGATGTGTTTCCTAGTTTTGCCCAGGGGTTAACGCCGTTCTTTACGCTCAACTGGGGCGTTTATTCTGACTTTCTCACCTTCAATGGGGGAGTCAATCCCGTCACGGGTGGGTTGTGGCTAACGGATACCGCACATCATCATTTAGCCTTAGCCGTTCTCTTTATCATTGCGGGTCATATGTACCGCACCAATTGGGGCATTGGTCACAGCCTCAAAGTCATGCTGGATGATGCCAGAACGCCTAATATGCTGCCATTTTTGAGCTTTATTGGCCCGGTCGGTCACAAAGGACTGTTTGAAGTGCTTACGACCTCCTGGCACGCTCAGTTAGCAATCAATCTAGCCATGCTGGGATCATTGAGTATTATCGTGGCGCACCACATGTATGCAATGCCACCATACCCATATTTGGCAACAGATTATGGAACGGTTGTGTCACTGTTTACCCATCACGTTTGGATTGGCGGATTTCTAATTGTGGGAGCGGCGGCCCATGCAGCCATTTTCATGGTCAGAGACTACGATCCAGCGATGAATAATAACAATGTGCTCGATCGCGTGATTCGTCACCGAGATGCCATTATTTCTCACCTGGTTTGGGTCTGTCAGTTCTTAGGGTTCCACAGCTTTGCGATGTATTGTCACAACGATACGATGCGGGCGTTTGGGCGACCTCAAGACATGTTTTCTGATACCGGAATCCAGCTTCAGCCTGTCTTTGCTCAGTGGATTCAGCAGATTCATACAATGGCGATCGGTAATCCTGTTCTGAATGCAGCTCAACCGACGGGCAATGTGTTTGGTGGGGTTCACAACATTGTTCTTTCAGGTATTGGCGCAACCGCACCTGGACTACACGAACCTGTCAGCTATGCCTTTGGCGGTGGGCTGGTCGCAGTCGGCGGCAAAGTCGCCATGATGCCCATCCAACTAGGAACGGCTGACTTTCTGATTCATCACATCCATGCGTTTACCATTCACGTCACCGTATTGGTGTTACTCAAAGGTGTGTTGTTTGCGCGGGGTTCTCGTCTTGTTCCTGACAAAGCAAATCTAGGCTTCCGCTTCCCGTGTGATGGGCCCGGAAGAGGCGGCACCTGTCAAGTATCGGGCTGGGATCACATCTATCTCGGCTTGTTCTGGATGTACAACTCCCTGTCAATGGTGATTTTCCACTTTTTCTGGAAGATGCAATCGGACGTATGGGGGACGGTCAGCCCCGATGGGACAGTCACGCACATTACAGGCGGCAACTGGGCTGCTTCGTCAATCACCAACAACGGATGGCTACGGGACTTCCTCTGGGCCCAGGCCAGCCAGGTGATTTCCTCTTATGGCTCTGCGCTGTCTGCTTACGGCTTAATGTTTCTCGCAGGTCACTTTGTCTTCGGCTTCAGTCTGATGTTCCTGTTTAGCGGTCGCGGCTACTGGCAAGAATTGATCGAGTCGATCGTCTGGGCCCACAATAAGCTCAGAATCAGCCCCAGTATTCAACCTCGCGCTTTGAGCATCATTCACGGTCGGGCAGTCGGTGTCTCCCAATACCTACTAGGCGGAATCGTCACCACCTGGGCGTTCTTCTTAGCAAGAATGGCAGCGCTTGGATGAGGAGAGGGATGAGAGATGAAAGAGGATCAGTCTGGCTGGTGAGTGCTGAAACTACTTCAATTTGAGTGAGTTTTTTCGCTTCGTTGTTCACCGCTTCTGCCCCCCAACCCCCCATTCTGGGGGACTTAAGACAAGAATTCTAGTTCAAAGTCCCTCACTTGTGGGGGATTTAGGGGGCTTCCAAGATCTCTAACCGCAGCGGATTCCCTTCTGTGGAACACCCCTCACCCCTCACTCCTCACCTCCATTAAAGTTAACCACTACAACGCAATAGCTAACTATGGCGACTAAATTCCCAAAATTTAGCAAAGACCTCGCTCAAGATCCCACCACTCGGCGGATCTTCTACGCGATCGCCACGGCCCACGATTTTGAAAGTCACGATGGCATGACGGAAGAAAATCTTTATCAAAGGATTTTTGCGTCTCACTTTGGTCATCTGTCAATCATCTTTTTGTGGATCTCTGGCATTCTGTTTCACGTAGCGTGGCAAGGCAATTTTGAACAGTGGATTCAAGACCCGATTAACAATCGTCCCATTGCTCACGCAATCTGGGATGCTCAGTTTGGGCCAGCCGCGATCGAGGCTTACACACAAGCTGGAGCGCTCAATCCGGTTGATATTTGCTATTCGGGGGTCTATCACTGGTGGTATACGATCGGAATGCGAACCAACAATGATCTATTTGCAGGGGCGCTATTCCTGATCGTATTAGCGGCAGTATTCCTCTACGCAGGTTGGTTACATTTGCAGCCGCGATTTCGGCCTAGTTTGTCCTGGTTTAAGAATGCAGAATCTCGGCTCAATCATCACCTGGCAGGATTGTTTGGCTTCAGCTCTCTCGCGTGGGCGGGGCATCTGATTCACGTTGCCATTCCTGAGTCTCGCGGTCAGCATGTCGGCTGGGATAACTTTTTGGCAGTGCGTCCCCATCCGGCTGGCTTGATGCCCTTCTTTACCGGAAATTGGAGCGTCTATGCCCAAAACCCTGACACCGCCAAGCATCTGTTTGCTACGTCTGAGGGCGCAGGAACCGCCATTCTCACCTTTTTGGGCGGCTTTCATCCCCAAACCCAATCGCTGTGGATGACCGATATGGCGCATCACCATCTGGCGATCGCTGTTCTGTTAATCGTCGCGGGACATATGTATCGCACCAACTTCGGGATTGGTCACAGTATTAAGGAAATGACCAACGCCAAGACATTCTTTGGAACGAAAGTGGAAGGCCCTTTCAACCTGCCGCACCAGGGATTGTATGACGTGATGAACAACTCCCTGCACTTCCAATTAGCGTTTGCTTTAGCAGCCTTGGGAGTCGCCAGTTCACTCACAGCGCAGCATATGTACTCGATGCCGCCCTATGCCTTTATTGCCAAGGATTTTACGACTCAGGCAGCGCTGTATACTCATCACCAATACATTGCTGGATTTTTGATGGTGGGTGCCTTTGCTCACGGGGCGATCTTTCTAGTTCGGGACTATGTGCCAGAGGCGAATAAAGGCAATGTGCTGGAACGCATTCTGCAACACAAAGAAGCGATCATTTCTCACCTGAGTTGGGTGTCAATGTTCCTGGGTTTCCACACCTTGGCATTGTATGTTCACAACGATGTTGAGGTCGCCTTTGGCAGTCCTGAAAAGCAAATTTTGGTCGAGCCAGTGTTTGCCCAATTCATTCAGGCGGCGCATGGTAAGGCGCTTTACGGCATCGATACGCTCTTGTCTAACTCAGACAGTGTGGCGGCGACCGCCTGGCCCAACTACGCGAATGTGTGGCTTCCGGGCTGGCTAGAAGCGGTCAACAATGGCACAAACTCACTGTTCTTAACCATTGGCCCAGGTGATTTTCTAGTTCATCACGGGATTGCACTAGGTTTGCATGTCACGACGCTAATTTTAGTCAAAGGCGCACTTGATGCCCGTGGCTCTAAGCTAATGCCCGACAAGAAAGATTTTGGCTACGCCTTCCCCTGCGATGGGCCCGGAAGAGGCGGCACCTGTGATATTTCTGCCTGGGATAGCTTCTATCTGGCGACATTCTGGATGTTGAATACGCTGGGTTGGGTGACGTTTTACTGGCACTGGAAGCATCTCGCCATCTGGTCAGGAAACGTGGCGCAGTTTAACGAAAGTTCGACTTACTTAATGGGCTGGTTCCGCGATTATCTCTGGCAATATTCTGCCCCACTAATCAACGGCTACAACCCGTATGGAACTAGTAATCTAGCGGTTTGGGCCTGGATGTTCCTCTTCGGACATTTAGCCTGGGCTGTCAGCTTTATGTTCTTGATCGCGTGGCGAGGCTACTGGCAAGAGCTAATCGAAACCCTGATGTGGGCCCACGAAAACACGCCTCTATCGTTTGGCTACCCCAAAGACAAGCCCGTTGCGTTGTCGATCGTCCAGGGTCGTTTGGTCGGCTTAACTCACTTTACGGTCGGCTACATTGCCACTTATGGAGCCTTTCTAATAGGCGCAACGGCTGGCAAGTTTAACTGACGAGAGGGGTGAGGGGGAAAGATGAGAGACATTAGACATTGAACTTTGGACGAAAGAACATTTTTAGTCCTCAGTCACACCTCACACCTCACACCTCACTCCTCACTTCTCCAAAAAAGCTTGAGGCAACTCTCCTCTCGTCTCAGGAGTCCTGATCATGGGCTATCACGATCGGGACTTTTCCTATCAATCGCTCAACAAGGTGAAAGGATATGACATCGACTCAGGAAACTACGTTGTCTTCTCCCTATGAGAATGACCCGATCAAGCCCTACAAAGGCGATCCCTGGTTGGCAAATTTATCGACTCCGATTAACGACTCGCCGATCGTCAATGCTTTTATTCGCAATCTTCCCGCCTATCGTCCGGGGCTTACGCCTTTTATGCGCGGGCTAGAAATTGGCATGGCGCACGGCTACTTTTTGGTCGGCCCAGAAGTCGTCGTCGGGCCACTGCGAGAAACGGCTCACGGGGCCAATTTAAGTGGTTTAATTACCGCTATTTACATCACGGTTTCAGCCTGTTTGGGTATCTCAATTTTTGCGTCGGCAACCTTTCAAGGCGACCCCAAAGGCACCTACAATTCGCACTCCCAAGATGACTTAAGACCGCTGCGTAAAAAAGAAGACTGGTTTCAAATTGGCGGCGGAATTTTGCTCGGTGCAACAGGTGGCGCATTATTCGCGTACGCCCTACTCGAAAACTTTGACGACCTCGACGCTATCTTACGCGGCAAAGTCAATGTAGGAATGGCCTTGAGCCAATGGTTTGGTTAACGTAACTTCGATAAAATTCTCCGCTGAACTCGCGATCGAAATGCTTATCCAAAAGTCCCCCAGAATTGGCAGTTTGGGGGGCAGAAGATCCCAATAACGAAGCGGAAAATCTTCATCGAATAGACGTTTGATTAGCAACTTTTACCTGGAGAAACGATCATGGCCGACTTAACTCAACTCACAGGACACTATTCGCTTTCATGGTTACCCTGGATTATGATTCCTTTGATCTTTTACATTCTGCCGTTTCCCATTTTTGCAATCATTTTTCTATGGATTGAGCGAGAATCTCCAACCGAAGAACCTTAACTTTTGCAAATAGGAGCCATTTTTGTGAACAAACTATTTCTATTATTGCTGACGTTCCTTTCTGCATTAACGATCTCATTCACTCACCTATCACCTGCCCTTGCCGTCAATACGACACTGGTGCCCTGTGGTGAGTCTGCCGCCTTTCAGCAGCGTCGAGAAAATGCCCCCAAAAACAACTACTACTACACCAAACCGTTTGAAGCCTATTCTTCAGAGTTGCTGTGTGGGGAAGATGGGCTACCTCACTTGCCGCTCGATCGCCTCGATTTAGCCCTTGATGTCCTTGCGCCCTTCTCACTTTTTCTCTATGTCGCTGGCTTTATCGGTTGGTCAGGGCGGGCTTACTTGCTCAAAGCTAACAAAGCTGATAAGCCAGAAGAAATGGAGATTTTTATCAATCTGCCTGTGGCGATCGCTTCAATTCTGCAAGGCTTATTATGGCCGCTGCTCGCGCTCAAAGAATTCGTCAGTGGCGAACTAACCGCAAAAGATAACGAAATCCCCGTTTCACCTCGCTAGCCTCATCTTCAGGAGTTTAAATCATGCAATATCTTGCGAAATATCTGACCAGCGCTCCCGTTGTGGCGATCGTGACGCTAGTTATCATTTCTACAATCCTGATTGAGTTAAATTACCTGTTTCCAGGATTGCAGTATGGGACTTATTTCCATCCCATTCCCTAATTTTTTGTAGATTTCAAGTCGGCTGTCTTCATTCCTAATCGTGATGTGAGAATTTGTCTTTGCTGTTCGCGATGCTGTTTGTAGTTGTGTTTACAAGTGCATTCCTGACAGCCTCTACTCTGGGCAAATTCTCCATCTTTATTACAGATGTTATTAACGGTAAATGGCCGCGATCGCAAATGCAGCAATCAGAGGGAGAATAATCGGCACCGCCACCACAAGCGCCCATTTGTCTACTTTGAGCGGCAGCCCTTCAGCTTTGAGAACGAAGACCCAGACAGCAATTGCCAACACAATCCAGATGCAGCCAAACAGAAAGAAAACCGAATATCCTGCGTCTGCCATTTTAAGGTTTTTCCTTTCACTCAATTCACTCACTATAGCAACCCCCCAAAGTTGACAAAGTATCTCTAGAGAGACATTGCTGATTTGGCATTGCTGAATCACGGGATGAATTGCCCCCAGTATGAAGGAGAACCAACTGCTCAAAGTCCCCCATTCTGGGGGATTTAGGGGGCGGAGGATCTCAGCAATGACAGATCGATCGACGTGTGTCTACACGGCAGAATTTCTCACAGAGGGATTCTAAACCTCTATCAGGATCAGGGATTTTTGCGTGGTCAAAGGTTGAACGACGTTTGGGTTCAGACTATCCTGAGTGAGAGCCTGCCAAACAAACCATGACCAGCTACCAATTTCCAGAAGACTTTGAGTGGGGGGCGGCGACCGCTGCCTATCAAATTGAAGGAGCCGCTCAAGAAGATGGACGCAAACCCAGCGTGTGGGATGTGTTTAGCCAAAAATGGGGACGGACTCGCAATCGAGACACGGGAGCGATCGCCTGTGACCACTATCATCGCTATGAGCAAGACGTAAAGCTGATGGCGGATTTAGGCATCAAACACTATCGCTTTAGCATTTCCTGGTGTCGCATTGTCCCCGATGGTCGCGGCGCGGTGAATGAGAAAGGCATTGACTTTTATCGCAGGCTCGTCGATTGTTTGCTCACCCACGGTATTACGCCACATGCCACGCTGTTTCATTGGGACAGTCCACAGGCGTTAGAAACTCGCTACGGCTCCTGGCAAAGTCGAGAAATGGCGCAGGATTTTGCCGACTATGTGAGCGCAACGGTGACGCGACTGGGCGATCGCATTCAAAACTGGATGACGCTCAACGAAATCACCTGCTTTACTCACATGGGTTACGACGTTTGGAAGCCCGCCCAACACGCACCCGGAACTCGCGTCAAAAATCGCAAAGCCGTCTGGCAAACCTCTCATCACGCGCTGCTGGCCCACGGTTTGGGCTGTCAAGCAATCAGAGCCGCAACGCCACAGCCTTGTTCTATTTCACTCGTCGATAACTTTGGGGTGACCGTCCCGCTTAATGAATCGGATCACAATATTGAAGCTGCTAAAAAAGCATTCCCGTATCACTGTGGAAATGGTGGAATTATCTATCCCGCGATCGCTGGCGAATACAATTCACAATTACTCAAACAACTCGGAGCAGATGCACCAGAGATTCAAGACGGTGATTTGAAAATTATCCATCAGCCAATCGATTCTTTAGGCTTAAATATTTACACCGGAACTTACATTCGCGCATCCGACAACGATCAGGGCTGTGAATGGATCGATTTTTCTAAAGGGTATCCCAAGCTAAACATGCCGTGGCTACAAATCGTACCCGAAAGTTTATATTGGGGCATTCGTCATGTGAGCGAAACGCTGAATCGTCCCGACTTGCCGATTTACATCACAGAGAATGGCTGTGCCGCCCAGGATGAAGTGAACTCTAACGGAGAAGTGATGGATCTCGATCGCATTCTCTATCTGCGTCAATACCTCCAGTCCGTCCATCGGGCATCCAGCGAAGGGTATCCGATTCGAGGATATTTTGTCTGGAGTTTGATGGATAACTTTGAGTGGTCGTGGGGCTACGATCGACGTTTTGGCATCACCTATATCGACTATCGCACTCAAAAACGTATCCCAAAATCCAGCTATCACTGGTATGCAGAATGCATTCGTCAAAATCGAGTCGTTTAAAAATTCGCAAAACTCAAATGCTGACCCTCAAAAAACTTCCTCGCCTGTCTCTGTCGCTGCTCCTGGTCGCGTATGTGATCTTTGGCAAATTTCTGACTCTGACCACTCACTCCCAATTTTTGTGGGGCATCGCGATCGCCTGGGGATTGTTCGTCGCGATCGTGCTGATGCATCCCCTACAAGGACTTCAACGCATGATTAAACGCTGGTTCAAATCAGACACCGTAGCATTTTGCGCTTTGGTCGGACTTGCCGCCTTTGCCTCGATTTTTCTGACCTGGTTCAAGCTGTTTATGCCGATCGTGATGATGATCAGTGCCGAATTTCTAGCCCGCATCGATTTGCAAACGTCCGAATTTACTGAGCTTCAAGCCTGCTGCTTACTGACTGCAACCGCCTGGATTGGTTTAGGGGTGGGCTGGATGGTCGGGCAAGTCGTTTAGTTAGGGGAGGGATGAGGGAGAACTTCGATGATCTGTTCCCCCTTTGGGGGTAATCCGCTTCGCGAGGAGGGATGAGGCTTATCCTGCCAGGGCTACTAGCGATCGAAAAATACTCTCGTATCTAAACTGCCCTTTTCTCTGAGATAGCGCTGCATCGTTTCTGCCTCCCCAATCTGACCAAATGGGCCGATCGCCACATGGGGCCCCAACGGTCGATCGCGCAGTTGAATTGAATTTTGCTGAACGCCTAATCGAATGGCTCGATCGCGCAGTTCTGGCAGAGTCGATCGATTTCCTGGAACCACGACGTAGTAGCCTCTTGCACTGTTTCCACCAATGAGTGAGCCTGTGCCGCCGACAGCAATTTGACTGGAAATTCCTTGCACTGCCAGTTTTGCTACTTGCTGCTGTGCATTAGCTTCGGTGCGAAACACCCCCACCTGAATCACCCTGCGCCCATCCAACCGTTGCACAAAAGCCCCCGGCTCAACTCGCTTCACTTCCTGCAAAAGGAGCGGGCTATCTCCATTCACAAACACCCGATATTGATTCAAGTTAGCCGCAGGTGGACTAAACAAAGGAGGATTTGCTACAGGCGGCGCTTGATAAACTCGCTCTCCAGGAACGGGAATAACATTATTGGGGTTAACCGTGGGTAATTCCAAAGGCGCAACCGAAGGCGCAGGCGGCAGATTCATATCAGAAGAAACCTGTGCGTCAGCGCGTTTAATCAGCGCCGAAAATGACAGAATGCACGCGATCGCGATCAAAAAAGTGAATCGAGTCTTAAACAAAACTGAAATAGCGTGACGATAATCATCAGAAATGCAGGTCATAGCAGATGAATCCCTTGACTGCCAAATTTTGCGGTCAGCATAACATACAGAAGGGATAAGGGAGAACTTCATTCCGCTTCGCCAGGAAGAATGAGAGATAAAAATTCTAAAATTCAACGGCTCACTCCTCACTCCTCACTCCTCACTCCTCACTCCTCACTCCTCACTCCTCACTCCTCACCCCTCCCAAGTGTTAGCCTAGAGAAGCATTCGCGTATTTCGTCCCATGAACAAAGTTGTAGTCGGACTCTCCGGCGGAGTCGATAGCTCAGTTGCAGCAGCCGTTTTGCACAATCAAGGCTTTGAAGTGGTTGGCTTGACCCTCTGGTTGATGAAGGGGAAAGGTCAGTGCTGCTCTGAAGGCATGGTGGACGCGGCCAAACTTTGTGAATTTTTGGGCATTCCTCACCACATTGTCGATAGTCGCGATCGCTTCCAAGAAAACATCATCGATTATCTGGTGACCGGGTATGGCGATGGCATTACGCCGCTCCCGTGTTCTCAGTGCAACAAAGCCGTTAAATTTAGCCCGATGCTCACCTTTGCGCGGGAGTTAGGGATCGAGAAGATCGCCACAGGGCACTATGCGCGCATTCAATACAACCCGCAGACCCAAAGGCATGAACTGTGGCGGGCGGTCGATCGCACCAAAGATCAGTCCTATTTTCTCTACGATCTCAGCCAGGATGTGCTCGCTCAGGTCGTGTTTCCGCTCGGCGATCAGCCCAAAACTGAAACTCGTCGCATCGCGGCTGAATTTGGACTCCACACCGCCGATAAGCCCGAAAGTCAAGACCTCTGTCTCGTCGAAGCTAATGGCTCCATGAAGTCGTTTCTCGATAAATACATCACGCCCCAAAAAGGTGACATCGTAGATCAAGCGGGACGAATTTTGGGTCAGCACGAAGGCGTTCATCACTATACGATCGGACAGCGCAAAGGATTGGGAATCGCCCACAGTGAGCCGCTCTACGTGATCGGATTGGATGCCGGACGCAACCGCGTGATTGTCGGCGAGCGCTCCGAAGCCTGGGAAACCGAATGCAGCGTACAGCGCGTTAACTGGGTGTCGATCGCAAAACCAACCGCGCCCATTCATGCCGATGTGCAAATCCGCTATCGATCGCCTGCGATGCCTGCGACGGTGATTCCACTGGCTAACGATCGTATCCGCATTGTCTTCGACGATCCTCAGTTCAGTATTACGCCCGGTCAGGCGGCTGTCTGGTACGACAAAGAAGTGCTACTCGGCGGCGGCATCATCGAAAGGCGGTAAAAAGAGGTCAATTCGATGAAGTTCTTTCGTGGTGTTCAGATCTGTTGTCCCTAACCTTCACACCAGGTTTCTGGTTCAAAGTCCCTCACTCGTGGGAGATTTGGGGGGCTGAAGGGCTGAACACCGAAGCAAAAAACTGCATCGACTTCCCAATCCTGGCTAATCAGACCCACCCGAAACTAGCTTAAAAACCCTTTCTGTCCCACTGCCTGATCGTCTAAATACATACCGCTTTCCGATCGTCAGCGTGGTTGAAGTCGTGGGATCGCAATCCGCGCAAGTGCTATTAAATCTTACCTTTAGCCCAAACGACGAGTTAGAAGAAAAGCGTCTAGAGTCGCCCGGATTCAGTACTTCTGAGTCTCCGTCAACCGTGAAGGCAATCACGCTGCTGGTATGGTTTGAGATGCGGGTGTAGGTTTCGCGATCGTCTGGTTCCATAATCGATTGCAAAACTCTGCCATCCCTGCATTTAAATTCGCGCACCTTACGAATATCGGCGCATTCATTCAGTGAAACGCTGGAATTTTTGCAGATTTTTTTCTGCTCCCACTTTGCGTCACTTTGGACTCGCTCCAATCTTTTGAGCACTTGAGCGCTAAATTTACCCGAATCGATCACCCGATTGCGCTCTTTAATCTCATACTGAAACTCGTTGTTGCCTTCTACCAGGTTAAAGCGTCGTCTGTCGTGGGTATTGCCTAACGAAGCGCGGGCGGTTTCGGAGGTGGGGCGACGTTCGTCATATTCCCGATCGGTATAGGGATAAGGATTGGCGCTCACTCCCTGAGTAACGTTGCGAATGATCACACGGCGATGAGGAGCAGGCGGCGTTTTTTCTGAGATAAAACTCGCTTCCAGTTCAGAAATCACCGTACTCTGGCAGTCTCCAAAGTATTCTGTCATGACAAAGTTTGCTTGATTAAGGGGCGATCGCCCTCCAAATCTCAGCCCAACTGAGGGAGTAGGGTTCGTGACAGATTGAGTTTGAGCAGACGTGGGGAGAGAATGGGTGACCGCTGCAAAAACTCCGACGATCGCACTCACTGACAAAATCCAACTTCGCTTCATCAAAGCCTCCCCATCATGCTTTCTGGTTTACTTACCCTATGATTTACACAAACACAGAGGATAAATCCAGAAATTACACGTAGGGTTCACTGAATGCAATGCAGAAGACTTTGCTATTTAAAGTGATCAACCCAATCGCACTACTCAAGGGAACATGGCCGTTCTAGCGCCGATCGCAGCAGATCCTTATAGCCTCGACTGCTGATCACATACGCCCCAAATCGCTCCAAATGAGGATTCATCATCTGAGCATCAAGTAAGACAAACTGCCGATCTCTCAGTCGCTCCACCAGTTTGACCATCGCGACTTTAGAACCTTCTGGAATCCGAAAAAACATCGACTCGCCGATAAATGCCCCACGAATCACAATTCCTAAAATGCCGCCCGCCAATCGATCGCCCTGCCAGGTTTCAAAACTGTGGGCCCATCCCGCCTTGTGCAACGCCCAGTAGACTTCCTTCATCTGCTCAGAAATCCAGGTCGTCTCGCGATCGGCACAGCCTTCTACCACTGACTTAAAATCTCGATTAATGGCCACCGTAAACCGCTCTTGATTGAGAACGCGCTGCAACGATTTGGGGTAGCGAAAGCGATCATCCAACGGAATCAACGTTCTCTCTCGACTGCTATACCAACTCAGATCACTGCCTGAGTCGTCTGCCATCAAGAAATAACCCTGAGCATACCCTTCGACGATGGAGGCAACATCAATCTGCATAGCGGTAGTTGCAGGGTCGTCCATCCCTGAAGTCCATCATTACAAAAACGTCCATCATTACAAATGACAACGGACAGATCACCAATCACAAACGGGTGAGTGTATAGTTTGGATAGTTTAGCCGATCGCGGAAGATGTCCCAATGGTTGAACCCATTCCACCCATCACATTACCCCCTGCCAAATATCCAGAGCAGGAAGGAGCCTGGTTACAGCAAAATCTTCAACAGTGGCTAGACCAGGAATTTTTGCCCGAAGCGATTAACGGAACGATCGCCCAACGTGCGGCTCAGATCTACGTTCGGCAGCGTATGGAAGATGAGAACGATCTGGGTGCGCTGGTGATGGCGATTATTTCAGAAATGCAGGCGTTTGACTTTTCACAAAGTTTCTACAGCGAATTTGCCGTCGCCAACGCCGTTAGTGATCTCCTGCTCGACAGCCTGGGCATCGATCGCTGTTGTGGACAGTAACAGATAGAAGCAACCTATAAAAAAGCTTTGAGTTTTGAGCCTGCCGCTTTGAGTTGAATCTCTCCAACCCAAAAACTTAAGAACTCAGCCCTCAAAACCCTCTTACCAGCTAGACTTGACCACGCCTGGCAACAAACCCTGGTGAGCCATTTCGCGCAAAACGTGGCGAGACAGACCAAAATCGCTGTAAACGCCTCTCGGACGACCCGTTGCCCAACAAATCTTACGAACCCGCACACGAGCGCTGTTGCGAGGAAGCTGCTGAATTTCGCGATGGATTGCCAGCTTTTGTTGCTGAGAGGTGGCCTTCGCGAACTGTTCTTTGAGTTCTTGTCGCTTCTCAGCGTACTTCTCGACCGTTTCTTGACGCTTTTTAGCGCGCTCAATCATGCTCTTCTTAGCCATGAATCGTCAAACCATAAAAAGACAGTGCCTCTCATTGTACCGAATGAAGGGTGAGAAGGGGAAGAGAATTTTTGGGTGATGGCGTGAGGAGAAACCAAATCACAATCATTGAATCCAAGATCTTTGATTTGAAGTTCCCTAGAATGGAGGGTTTGGCGGGCAGAAGCGCCGAATAACAAAGCGAGGTCTCAACTTCACGTCAATTTAAGACTCGCTGACTGCGGTTTCTAGCGGTTTTTGGGATAGGTTGGCGGAGGGGCAGAGGTCGGCTAGGTCACAGCGATCGCACTGTGGTTTTCGAGCGTTGCAAATGGCGCGACCGTGGTAGATCAGACGAATCGACCAATTTTCCCAGTCAGGTTGAGGGATCAGCTTGATCAAGTCTCGCTCGATTTTGACGGGTTCTGTCTCTTTGGTCAGTCCCAGTCGATAGGTGAGGCGTTTGACGTGGGTATCGACGGTGACTCCCAAATTGATGCCGTGGGCGTGGGCTGAGACGACATTGGCAGTTTTGCGGGCGACCCCTGGCAGACGCAGCAGTTCCTCCATCGTTTTGGGCACCTTGCCGCCAAATTCAGTCATGATCATCCGACAAGCCCCCTGAATATTCTTGGACTTGTTGCGGTAAAAGCCTGTAGAACGCACCAATTCTTCGATCTCAGCCAGGTCAGCCCCCGCCAAAGCCGCCGCATCAGGAAATCTGCGAAATAGCTCAGGCGTAACCAGATTTACCCGTTCGTCGGTGCATTGAGCCGAGAGGATGGTCGCAACCATTAGCTGAACGGGAGTTTCGTAGTCCAACGTGCAAGGAGCTTCGGGGTAAAGGCGTTTCAGCCGGATCAGAATCTCCAATGCACGCTGTTTCTTAGCAGATAGTTTGCGCGTACTCACTGTGGAATTAAATTGACGGTATCGCGAATGATCAAGAAAACGCCTAACCCCAACAGTAGAACCAATCCAGTTTGCATCACGCCGTCTTGAATTTTGCTGGGAAGGGGCTTACCGCGCAGACCTTCGATCAGCAAGAAGGCGAGTTGACCACCATCCAATGCGGGCAAGGGCAAGATGTTAATGACTGCCAGGTTAATACTGATCAGCGCTGCAAAGTTAAACAGACTGGACGCATCTGATTGAGCAATTTTGGCCCCAGTTGCCACGATCGCCACTGGCCCCGATACCTGTTCGGCGGTTTTGCTAAAGTTGCTAATCAGTTGCCCAAAGCCTTGCACCGTCAACACCACAATACGCTGAAACTCGTCAGCCGCCCAACCAAATACCTCCGAAATGTTAGCAGGATGCTTGTAGTAGACAGCTTTGCCATCCGGCTGCTTTTTGACATGAGGCTGTAGCGCAATCCCGATTCTGCCTTTACCATTCACGTCGGACGGGGTGACGTTGAGGTTCAGATTCTCGGATTGGCGTTGGACGCTGAGTTGGAGGGGCTTGTTGGGACTCGATTCGATCGCGTTCCTCAAATCCGTCGCCGCCTGACTCGTCGCATCCAAGGTTTGACCGTTGACCGCCACGATGATGTCTCCATCTTTGATGCCCGCTTGCGCCGCCACTTCTTGAGGAGTCACCTTGGGAATCACCACGCCAGGGAGATAATCGACCGCAGGAGAACCGACGATCGCCATCTGACCCGCCAGCACGAAGTAGGCAAAAATCAGGTTCGCAATCACGCCCGCGCTGATGACGATCGCCCGATCCAAAACGGGACGATTTCTCAACAGATTGGGATCATTGGGGGGAATGTCGCTGTCAGGATCATCATCGGGAAAGCCCACAAATCCGCCTAATGGCAATGCGCGAAGGGCATATTCTGTCTGCGATCCCTGATATTTCCAGAGAATGGGGCCAAAGCCGATCGAAAACCGATTTGCATAAATACCCTGAAGTCGAGCAGCCAGAAAGTGACCCAGTTCGTGGACAAAGATCAAGACTGCGAGAAGGGCGATAACTGCCAGGACTGACATAGGCAAAGACTCGTAAGCTTCTGATGTGAATATCTCTCTATTCTAAGGTGTCCTCAGAGTTGTTAAGAAACTTTACTACTCAAGGATGATAGAACGCCCATTCTAGAATTTAAGCTGGCGAATGCAGTTAGCTTCGTAGCCTAAACCTACTTAGACTTCTGTTAATCCGCGAAGGCGGATTTTGTTCTCTTAGCTGCGGCTTTAATCGCCATGACAAAATCGTGGTTGATCGACAGGCTAGAAGGCGATCGTAAAGACCCAATCGTGATATTCAGGCGCTTTGTTTTCGGTAATTGCAGTTAGTTTGTCTTTGAGTCGATCGGTGATTGGGCGCGCTTTTGGCAGGTCAAAAGTTTCGATTTTTTTGACGGGCGTAATCTTAGCGGCCGTTCCGCTTAAAAACACTTCTTCTGCGATAAAAAGCTCTGATTTATCAACTGGTCTTTCAACCACTTTGATTCCCAAATCTTGGGCGACAGTGAGAATGCTGCCTCTGGTAATTCCTTCTAAGATGTCCTGATCGTACCCAGGCGTAATCAGTTCACCATTGCGAATAATGAAAATATTCATGCCAGACGCTTCGCTGACTTTGCCTTGAGAATTTAACAAAATTGCTTCATCAAACCCCGATTCCACTGCTTCAGTTTTTGCCAAAGATGAAGTAATATATGCGCCACTGATTTTGCCTCTCAAGGGCAGACTGCGATCTTCTTGACGACACCAGGAGCTAATTCGACAAGTCACGCCATCCGGAGATAAGTAATCGCCCAACTCTAACCCATAAACAAAAAAGTCTTTTTCAATATTATGTAAACGTGGGGCAATGCCTAACCCAGATGTATAGACAAACGGACGAATATAAAAGGATTGAGTCGGTCTATTTTTTTGAACAAAATCAGTAATAATCGCTTGAATTTTATCAGCAGGTAGATCGTAGTTAATCAACGTGGCGCTCTTGCTAAGTCGCTGACAGTGTTTGTCGAGTCGAAATAAAAGCACTTGATTGGGATTAGTCGGATCAGGAACGCCGCGCAGCCCCCCAAATGCTCCCGTTCCATAGTGCAAAGCGTGCGTTGCGATCGACAAATTTGCCTCAGCAAACGGCACGAACTGATTTTTGAAGTAAGCGATCGGCAGAAAGTTGTGCATAGGAGGTTCGCGTGTTGATAGAAAAGAATTTCTATTGTATCGACCCGCACTCATTCTCATGCCCGATCGACCACCAAAATTTGATCGCAGTCTGGTCGATCACTTCTCTGAAGACAAATGATTCACTCAAATCATTTACTCAACAATTCACCATTGACACGCGCAGCACAAACTGATGATAATGGGAGGCTGTTGAAAACTTTAGCACTCTTTTAGAAACCCTTGGCTAACGTAGTTGTAATTGGTGCCCAGTGGGGCGATGAAGGGAAGGGAAAAATTACCGATCTGCTCAGTAAGTCAGCAGATGTGGTGGTTCGTTACCAGGGAGGCGTAAACGCTGGACACACCGTTGTCGTCAAGGATCAGACCTTCAAACTGCACCTTATCCCTTCTGGCATTTTGTATCCTGAAACCGAGTGCATTATCGGCTGCGGGACGGTGATTGATCCCAAAGTTCTGATTGAGGAACTGGATCAGTTAAAGGAATTGAACATTTCTACCGAAAACCTGCTGATCTCCGAAACGGCTCACGTCACAATGCCTTATCATCGGCTGATCGATCGCGCCTCTGAAGAACGGCGTGGCACCCACAAGATCGGCACGACCGGGCGAGGAATTGGCCCAACCTATGCTGATAAGTCTGAACGAACGGGGATTCGAGTTGTGGACTTGATGAATCCTGACATGCTGCGGAAACAGCTAAATTGGACGATCGCCTACAAAAACGTCATTCTCGAAAAGATGTACGATCTGCCGCCCCTGGATGCCGAAGCGGTGATCGCTGAATATTTGGAATACGCCGATCGCCTGCGTCCCCATGTGGTAGACAGTTCGCTTAAAATCTACGATGCGATTCGCCGCAAGCGCAACATTCTCTTTGAAGGCGCACAGGGCACGCTGCTTGATCTCGATCATGGCACCTATCCCTACGTCACTTCTTCAAATCCCGTAGCGGGCGGTGCCTGTGTGGGGACGGGGATCGGGCCAACGATGATCGATCGCGTGATCGGAGTCGCCAAAGCCTACACCACTCGCGTCGGAGAAGGGCCGTTTCCGACCGAACTGCACGGCGATGTCGGTACGACCCTTTGTGAGCGAGGCGCAGAATTTGGCACGACGACAGGCAGACAGCGACGCTGCGGATGGTTTGATGCCGTGATCGGGCGCTACGCCGTGCGGATCAATGGGTTAGACTGTCTAGCGATCACCAAGCTCGACGTGTTAGACGAAATGGAGGAAATTCAAGTGTGTGTTGCCTACGAAATTGATGGGCAGCGCTGCGAAGATTTCCCCAGTAACTCGCGCGTGTTTGCCCGATGCAAGCCGATCTACAAAACCATGCCAGGGTGGAAGCGATCGACCGAAGACTGCCGATCGCTCGAAGATTTGCCGTCTCAAGCGTTGGACTATCTCAAATTCCTGGCAGAATTAATGGATGTGCCGATCGCGATCGTATCTCTGGGAGCCAGCCGCGACCAAACCATTATCGTCGAAGATCCCATCCACGGGCCCAAGCGCGCTTTGTTGTATACCAAATAGCAGCAAGAAAGGGATGAAGGATGAGGGATGAGGGATGAATGTGGAGAAATCTTTTTCCATCGTTTCCCCATTACCGTCCACCGTCTGTTCCTCATCCCTCATCCCTCATCCCTCATCCCTAATTCAAAAGGTCATTATGCAAATCACAATCGAATGTCAGAAACGCGCTCCCGGAAGCAAACCGAATGCGCTGCGTCGTGAAGGAAAAGTTCCTGCGGTGCTCTATGGTCACAATGGGCAGGAGTCTGTTGAATTAACGCTGGATGCCAAAAAAGCAGAATTCTTAGTGCGCGATGCGTCAGTCAACAACACCTTGATTGATGTCAGCGTCCCTGAGCTACCCTGGTCGGGGAAAGCGCTGTTGCGTGAGATTCAGTCGCATCCCTGGAAGCAGAGTCTCTATCACCTTAGCTTTTTCTCGGTGTCGGCGCACGGCGTTCTCGAAATTACGGTTCCGCTGCACTTTGTGGGCGAATCTTATGGAGTCAAGCAAGAAAGCGGCATTCTCAACACTGAGTTGACTGAATTGGAAGTGAAATGTCTGCCCGATCGTATTCCTGAAGGCATCGATGTAGACATTACTGATCTCAAAGTGGGCGATTCTCTGCATGTGCATGAGTTGAAACTCCCCGAAGGAGTAATAGCCGTCGGTGAAGCCAGCCGCGTGGTTGCTCAGGTGACGGCCAGCCGCGAGTAGTTGCCTGTGAATTTCAAACCATGAATTTCAGGTGTATTTAGAACCAGGGAGCCGATTTCCCTGGCTTTTTTATGGTTGAATCTCAGTGAGCTTCATCGAATTGACGTTAACCGCTACTCTCTACGCTATTACAACTCGCTAACCTATGACTGACACCAACCTGCCGCTTCTCGTTCAACAGATGCTCAAGTCGGATTTTTATCCGCATCCGGTGATCGAACCGATCGAGCTAATTCAAACTCACGTCTCGTATGTGCTGCTGACGGGGGAATTTGTCTATAAGCTCAAGAAGCCCGTCAACTATGGCTTTCTGGATTTCTCGACGCTCGAAAAACGAGAGCATTTTTGTCACGAAGAACTGCGCCTCAACCAGCGAGGAGCCGCCGAACTGTATTTAGATGTTTTGCCTGTGACGCAAGTGGGCGATGCGTTTCAACTAAGTGGGACGGGAGAGGCGGTTGAATACGTCGTCAAAATGTGTCAGTTTCCGCAAGAGACGCTACTGAGTGCAATGTTCGATCGCAACGAACTCACCGAACAGCATCTCAAAGATCTGGCAAAAGAATTGGCTCGATTTCACGCACAAGCGCCCACCAACGACTACATTCTCAGCTTTGGGGAGGTGTCGCAGATTCGGCAGGCGATCGACGAAAATTATGATCAGACGGTCGGCTACATCGGTGGCGCACAAACTCAACAGCAGTTTGATGAAACCCGCGCCTATACCGATCGCTTGTTTGCCGAGCAGAAAGCACTGTTTGATAGTCGCGTCGCTCACCAGTGGATTCGAGAATGTCACGGCGATGTGCATTTGAGAAACATTTGTTTTTGGCACAACAAAATTCTCTTGTTTGACTGCATTGAGTTCAATGAGCCGTTTCGGTTTGTCGATGTGATGTTTGATATTGCCTACATCATCATGGATTTGGATGCCCGCAACCGTCCCGATTTGAGTAATTTATTTCTCAACGCTTACATTGAGCAAACGGGCGACTGGGAAGGGTTACAGGTGTTGCCGCTGTATCTCAGCCGTCAGTCCTACGTGCGGGCAAAGGTAACTTCGTTTCTGTTGGGCGATCCGTCGATTCCAGAGGCCGTCAAGCAAGAGGCGATGGCGACCGCAAAACGATATTACACGCTGGCCTGGGAGTATACCCAACGCAAGTCGGGGCGGCTGATCCTCATGGCTGGCTTGTCTGGATCGGGCAAAAGTACCGTAGCTGGGCAGTTAGCGCGTCAGACAGGAGCCATTCAGATTCGATCGGATGCCGTTCGCAAACATCTGGGCGGCGTGGCGTTGGATGAAAAAGGCAGCGCGGATCTGTACAGTCCTGAAATGACGCAAAAAACCTACGATCGCTTGCTCCAACTCGGTTCCATTCTGGCGGCTCAAGGCTACACCGTAATTTTGGATGCTAAATACGATCGTCAAGCGCTGCGTCTCCCAGTGATTTCTCAAGCCCAAGCCCATCAGATTCCTTTACAAATTTTGCATTGTGATGCGCCTCTGTCGGTGTTGCGCGATCGAGTAGAAAAACGCGAAGGAGATATCTCTGACGTGACGGCTGATCTCCTCGACCAACAGCAACTAGAATCTTTCTCAGAAATCGAACAACCCTATCTAAAGACCCTGGACACGACTCAACCGCTGGAGGAACAATTGAAATGAATGGGCTAAGAATTAAAAATTAGCGATCGGCTGAATGAGCGAAAACTAACGTGAATTCGAGGCGCTTCTTCATCGAACGGTCGTAACTTGAAGACGGAGCTGACCCTTGATCTGAGCGATCGCCGCAAAACCAGGGAGATTCACTGTCCAAAAACCAGACTTGAACAGGTCAGCAGATCATTAAGTTAGAGTTGAATTCGATTAGATTTTCTTATTGGAGAGGAGCGATCGCCTCTTTCCTGTGGAAAACTACGCCCATTTCTGTGGAAAACTTTGTGGGAAACCTGTCAAAAACTCCGATATTTAGTGGAAAACCTCCCACAGCTCACCACATGTAGTGGTAAAAACAGATCTTTTCCACAAGTTTTCCACAGGCTGACTGACCCTCAAAATCGCTTTGGAAAGTCGATCAAGCTTCTTTTCCACAGTTTCCACAGTTTCTTTTATCACAAATTAACCCCTCAACTTAAGCGTTACAATCCTTTCACCAAGCCAACTTCAGACCCGGTGGAACGATCTAGAAATGGGTGC